>BPHE01000002.1 GCA_026003395.1 Vicingaceae bacterium | reverse complement strand
GAATAAAGTTGCTCCATCGGTTCCCCAGGTTGATGTACTTAAGTTTATATTATATGTGCCATTTCCTGAAATTTATATTAGTAACATCTGCCCGAAAAATTTTAGTATTTCCTTCATTCCAGCATTTATCGGATCCTGTACCTGCCAAAACAGCATTAAATGTTTGAGATTGATTGTTAGGGTTTGTGATTGTCGCATTGGCTGAATTTATTGTTCCGGCAAAGGTCCACCATAGATATGCTTTTACAATTTGAAAACAAGGAGGAATACCTGAGATGGATAATGTGAATGGAATTCCACTACCGGGAGGATTTGCATATCGTGTAGTCACTTTTCGTGATGCTTGTACAAAATTTAAACCACAAAGTGAATTAGAATAAGTTAGTCCTAACGTACCATTTCCATCCTTGTCACTATTATTACAATTTTTGTTGCAAATACCATTTCCAAAAACGTTTTTGGATAAAGATTTTTGTTGTACTTGTGAAAGCAAAATTTGTGAAAAATTTGGCAAAATCTTTTTTTCAGGTGCTGGAAAGAAAAGAAAAAATAAACTAATATTGTCCCATCACTAAAATCTTCTAACTATGTCAAAAACTCCATCTATCCCCCCAAACGAATTGTTGCTTAAGTTCTGTCAAATGCACATTCCACAAGAATATCTTTCTACTTTTGATTGATACGATATTGTGATAAAGAAGGATTGTTATGAATTGATTTTGCACGAAAAAGAGTCGCAGGTTCCAGCCAATCTAAAAGATAAGGCATTTGTATTGGATGGATTTTGCGACCCTATCAGTATTCAATCAGGAACGTGGTTGGGCAAGAGAGTGTATTTGGTAATGAAGCGTCGTAGATGGAAAGAAGCGGGCAGCTATCAACATTTTTCGAATACTTATCCTTTGCATCCCGAAGGGGCTAAAATAACACCACCTCTGAAAGATTACTTAAAAAAAAAAGATAGAAGCATCACCCATAAAGATTAAGGCCGTTTCACAAGTCATAAATATTCCTGCCAAGACCTTGTATAGGTGGTATAAAGAGGTGATAAGCGATTATCACAAGGATAAGGCAGAAGGTCGTTTTATGAGAGAGCGAGTAGAAGTAGTCAATAAGGATACGGGTGAAGCAAGGAATTGAAAGAAGAGGAGAGGAGTTTATTAGAGCTGTTATTAGGGATTTATCCCGACCGAACGAAGTGAGCGTCGGGGCGATTTAAGCATTTGCGGGTGGGATATGAGTTATTAGAGCAGTTTCGGGAATGGTATGATAAGAAGCATATAGGGATGAGGATGCAAAAGATAAAAGAGAGGTTGTATGTCTGGAAGGAAGGTGTAAGAAAGAGCGGATTAAAGCAGTATCGGAGTGTATTACGGCTGTTGGATAGATATGAGGAAGAGATAGTGAGATATTTTATAGGAGGGCAGACGAGTATTAGAGCGGAGAACATCAATGGGATAATAGAGCGAATGGTGATGAGTCAATATGGGATAAGGAACAGAGAATTTTTCTTTTATCGGATGCAAGTTTATTTTAGCCCAACACCTGAAAAAAAGAATTAGCCGAATATTGTTTATATTTGCTCAGCATTTAGCCACTTAGTAAAGCCAATCAACAAAAAATCAATGAGATTTATTAAAAAGCCAAAAGATTTTTTGAAAATACTTATCGGATATACAATTATTGCAATTTTTGCATTATTTCCGATTTTAATTTCCGTAATTGGTCAGTACATTGGAAATCTTATGGGCTATGAACCCAACGAAGCCAATAGTATGATTGTTGCAATGGGATGGTTTGCCATTTTAACAATACCAATAGGAGTATTGGCTGGCATTATTTGGACAGGTATATGTATTTACAATATCGTACTTTTTCTTAAAAATAAATGATCTGCTCTGCTCCTGTAAAAGTGTTCAGTCCCACAATTAAGTGGTTAGAATTGGTATGAAAAATTTCAGGTGTTTTCTTATACCACTCCTCTATACTTTCATATGGTGTCTTGTATTTCAATGCCCTCAACTTCAATTATAATTCAGCACGTAAAAATACAGATGTTTTTTGAATTGGTCTATATCCTCATAATGATATTTCTTACTTGTATGTTCTTTTATCTTCTTATTCATTGCCTCTACCATGCCATTTGTCCAAGGATGTTTGACCAATGTGGTGCGATGCTCTATCCCTCTCTCTCGGCACAATTTTACAAAAGGATGTATTTTGTTTTTCGGTTTTTTATTCTCTGGTAAGACATTATAGCAAAATTCCACGCCATTATCAGTGAGGATTTTTTCAATTTTGATAGGATATTGTTGAAGGGCATTTTTTAAAAACATTGTTGCCGTGGCAGATGTTTTATTGTCATACACTTCCACATAAGCATAACGAGTGGCTCTGTCTATCGCCACAAACAAATAATACCTCTTCTTGCTAATTCTTATCTCTGATGTGTCTATGTGTAAATACCCCGGCTTATATTCCTTGAACTTTTTCGTTTTCCTCTGTTTCTGTTCATCTTGTGGCAACAAATCTTTTATCCGGCTCACCTTATGTCGTTGCAAACATCTATGCAGATTGCTTCTGGTCAATTCCGGTATAACCGGTTTTAATACCAGCAGCAAATCATCTAATGGCAGTAAGGTCTTCCTGCGAACCTCTACCACTATCTGTTCTGCTATCCCTTCCAATACGCTCCCTTGTCCCTTCTTCTTCCCACACTTTAAGTCCTCTACAAAATCCCTATTTTTCCATTTCCTTACTGTCTTAACATTGATGTTATACTTCTCTGCCAATTTCTTTATACTCTCCATAGACGCTTGTATTTCTTTTCTGATTCTGTGCGTCGTCGTGGCTGTTCCGTGTAATATCTGTCCCATAATCTTAATTTTTTCAGCTCAAATATACTAAATCCATTTATATGTGGGACCAAACACGCCGACAATCACACCGACAAATGCTCCCAGGCATCCTCCAAAAAATTGTTTCATAACTGTTTGTTTTTAATTCGCAAATATAGTGTTTTGTATTTTTAAGCCCAAAATTACAGGACGGACAATGAATATCGTTTATTTGGGATTGGGCAGCAATATCTATCCTCGTTTATTTTATATTTATTCTGCATTGAACAAAATCACAGAAACCATAGGTCAAATAGAAAAACAATCTTCCATATATTTGACAGAACCATGGAAAATGCCCGAAAACACTCTGTTTTTCTATAACCTGTGTATATGTGCAAAAACCCATTTGCAGCCGCAACAAATCCTCCAAAAAATTGTTTCAATAGAAAAAACATTGGGCAGAACAAAAAAAACAACAACCGGCAATCATTATGAATCAAGAACCATTGACATAGACATTTTGCTGTTCAATCAAGACATCATTCAAAGCGACAACTTAACTATCCCGCATCCCTTTTTGTCCCAAAGAAAATTTGTGCTGCTTCCACTCTCGGAAATTGCCAGCGATGTAGAGCATCCTGTATTAAAAAAGAAAATCCGTGAATTATTATGACCCAACAGCCGCTTTATATCTGCATAGAAGGCATCATCGGCAGTGGCAAAACAACTTTGACACAACAATTGAATGAATTTTTTCAAAGCAAAAACTTCTACTCTCACACAATTTATGAGCAATTTCAAAACAACAGAATTTTAGAACTGTTTTATCAGCATCCCGGCAAATACAATTTACTTGCAGAATATAGTTTTTTGATAGACCGTTTTCATCAACTATCCCACTGCTTTCAATCTTCAGATTACGATGTTATTCTCTCCGATTTTTCTTTCAGAAAATGTCTGTGGTTTGCCGAAACAAACTTAAAGCCCGATGAATTTCAAGAATACCAAAAACATTTTTTGCTGTTGGAAAACCATCTTCCCAAACACCCCGATTTGATTATTTTTTTGGATGTCAAACCACCACAGGCCTATCAAAACATCCTTGCAAGAAACAGACAAATGGAAACACCTCTCCGCATAGATTATCTTGAAAAACTCTATGCCACATATCAGAAAAACATTGCCCATTCCCCCACTCCTGTGGAAATTATTCCGATAGAAAAATACGACACACTTATAAACGACACTCTGAACATTTTAAAGAAAAGTGGTTTTACGAAAATTTAAAAATATATCCGCAAAAGATTTTGCCAACTCCTTTTGTTGTTCACAACATATTCCAAGCCATATATTTTCCGATATTTGCAGAAAATTTATTTTTGATATATGAAAACATTCAATATCCCGTCTTTTTACAGAAGTCCCCTCATTCAAAGAGTAAAGGATTACAGAAAAACGCAAGACCCTAAAAGACGCGATTTTTCACCATCGGTGATAGATTTCGGAAAAGTAAAGTATTACATTCCAAGACATTTTGGTTTTTGTTACGGTGTGGAAAATGCCATTGAAATTGCTTTCAAAGCAATAGAAGAAAACAAAGACAAAAGGATATTTTTAATCAGCCAAATGATTCACAATCCCGAAGTCAATAAGGACCTGGAAGAAAGGGGCATACGGTTTTTGCAGGACACTTACGGCAATCCACTCATTCCTTTCTCCGAATTAAAAAATGACGATGTCGTCATCATTCCTGCATTTGGTGCACCACTGGAAATACTGGAAAAAATCAAACAACTGAACATCTCCGCTTATTTTTACGACAGTACTTGTCCGTTTGTGGAAAGAGTGTGGAAAAAAGCAGAGCAAATAGGCAAACAGAACTACACCATCATCATTCACGGAAAGTACAAACACGAAGAAACCCGTGCCACCTTTTCAAGAAGCAAACAATTCAATCACTCTGTTATCATCAGAGATTTGGAAGAAGCACAACTGCTGGAGCCATTCATATTAGAACAAAAATCGCAACAAGAGTTTGAAACTGCCTTCAAAGACAAATTTTCCGAAGGATTCAACATTCATCAACACTTTCAAAGAATCGGCGTTATCAACCAAACCACTATGCTTGCCACCGAAACAGAAGCCATCAGTAACTATTTGAAATCCGTGATGATAAAAAAATACGGTGCGGAAAACATCCGCGAGCATTTTGCCGACACGCACGATACACTCTGCTATGCCACCAACGAAAATCAAACATCTGTTTTGAACCTCCTGAACTATGATGCCGTCCTTGCCATTGTAGTAGGCGGATACAACAGCAGCAACACCTCTCATTTGGTAGAACTGCTGGAAACCAAATTCCCCACCTATTTCATTTCCTCCGCCGACGAAATAAAATCCAGACAACTCATTCGTCATTATGATTTACATGCCAAAGAAATAAAAGAATCCACATTTTTACCTGCAAAAGACGAGATAAAAATTATTCTCACCGGCGGCGCCTCCTGCCCCGATGCCCTTTTGGAAAGAGTCATTGAAAAAATTAATCGGGAATTAAACATTCTTGAAGAAGAAAAAATTATGGTGGGATAATTGAAAAGGTTACATATTTCGCCTTAAACTGTTTCCAAACGCAGTGAATTATTCTGTTGCTATTCAAAGTAGAAGGTGCGGTTTATATTTGCTGCGCATAGAGAGATGTTTTAGAATTCAAGCAAAGGTCGGGAGAATTTTTTTCTCCCCCCTTTGTTTGAAAAAAGTAAAATTGATGGTGTGAATTTGTCAAACTTCAAAATGGAAGTTACAGAAGAAAAAATGACAAAATCTATGAGAAATAGATTAAAAGAGCGAAAAGAATAATACTATGAAAGGTAAAAATTGTATTAGAAAAAGATTGTGAAGGATTAAACCCCAAATTTTCTCCTAAAAAATTTTTTTCAAATTAAACTTTCAGAATTGAAGGGTTAATTATTTTTTTTTTGCAGCAAAGATAATTTGCTATGAAGCACGAGCTGCTGCGGACTGGATTTTTATATTGCCTGTGTGTAGTTTAAAAAATTTAATGTACATTTGCACAAAAAATCTGAAAATCTTGTCGCAAAGTCAAAGCATGACAGGCATTCATTTTGGTATATTTCACTTAATTTTTTTTTGATAGTGTTTTTGGGATGCACTCTTAAAGATTTAAATAATTCTGAAGATAAGAAAACAAAAGAAGTTAATGAGGAAATTCAAAGATCCGGAATTTTGAGTCAAGAATATAATAAAAAAATGAATGAAAAAGTGCCCTATTTAAAGTTTTCTCTTCACAAGGATGGAAAGTTTCTCAAAATTCAATATGAAGTAATCAACGATACGCCTGAGGATATTTACATTTTCAATGTATTGTGGGATGTCAATCATAAAGGAAAAGAGATTTTGGCTAAAAACCAAGTGTACATTTCTCTTTTACACAATTCTATACTCTCTCTCTCAAAAAGGATACCACCTTTACCTCTTAGCAGAACGGTTGAATTTACTTATGTTCCGTATGCAACAAAAATTGAACCCGGTAAAAAATTTAAAGAAGATATTCTTCTTCCAATTCCTCTTGAAGAAAACAATCCTTACTTCCCCAGGGATGATTCCTCTTATACAGAATTAAAAATTGCCTTGAGTTGTATGTTCAGTATCGATTATGTTTCTGATTTAAAAAATTTGCAAATTAGTCAGACAGAAATAAAGAATGCATATTCAATATGGCATCCTAAGTTACTGACATTAGTTAAAACATTAAAAAGTAATAAAGTCCAGGCCCGATTAGAAGTTATGTGTCGTAAGGATACATTTGAAAGATTTTAGTTTTCTGGAAAATTATTTAATTGGTTTTAGGCAAAATCAGTAAATTTATAAGATAAGTTTTAATTTTTTTCAAGGTAGTATTTTAATCCCAAACTTTTACGATTTTAAGCCATACAACCCGTGCAGATATTGTTCTGCCTTATTTCTATCTACTTTACCCTTTATTTTTTGTAAATACCTTCTCATATCCTTATCCCACCTGTTTTCCACATCATACTGCTGATATTTTTTTCTTAAAATTATCCCGTTTTCCTTATTTTGTCATTATCTTTTACTATGAAAAAACAAAAAAAATCAACCCCATCCTCCTCCCGTTCCAAAACTCCACAAAAATCAAAAACCAAAAAATCCTCCAAAATCCCTAAATGGGCCCTTCAATTCAAAACAAAAGGAACCGAAATCCGCTCTATCAACGGATACCTTTACCTCTATCAAATCACCAGCAAACGCTCCAAAGAAAAAGGCGGAAGACCCGTTAAAATCACCCTCGGTTGTATCGGCCGCTTAACCAAAAACGGTATCATCAAAAGCAAACGCAGAAAAATGGAAGAAGCCCTCCAACACCTCTCCATCTATGAATATGGATTGTCTCATTGGCTCTTCCACCAAAACACCGACCTGCTTCAAGCCCTGCAATCCACTTTCCCCAACGAGTGGAAATATCTTTTGCTCTGCACCTATATGCGTTTGCTTCACCAGGCACCTATGAAAAACTATCCCCTTCACTATGCGTTTACTTACCTACAACACCTCCTTTCCATGCCCACCATCACTCCCCAAAAATGCAGTCAGATGCTTGAACAGGTGGGCATACAACGAAAAAAAATCGTAGCATTCTTTCAGAAACTAATGACAGATACCTCTAAACATCTTTTGATAGACATTACACATGTTTTTTCTCAATCCCAACAATTAGGATTGAATCAGAAAGGATACAACGCCCAATGGGAATTTCGTCCGCAAGTCAACTTTCTATGTTTGTATGGGTATGAGCAACAGATGCCATTGTATTACCGGGTGTTAAGCGGAGACATCAGCGATGTAAAGACACTGAAAAATGCCATTGCAGAAAGCGGCGTAAAACAATGTGTGGTGATAGGCGACAAAGGATTTAATTCAGAAGAGAACCGGAAGTATCTGGAAGAGGAGGGATTGCATTATGTGATGCCATTGAAGCGGGACTCGTCGCTGATAGAAGAAGACCGGCTAAGACAATCCGACAAACGGGAATGGACAGGTTTTTTTATTTATCAGGATCGACCCCTATGGTATTACCGGTATAAAAAAGATAACCGATGGATATATGTGTTTTTTGATGAGCATTTACGGGCAGAAGAGGTGCGGGATTATTTGCTACGGATAGAGAAACAATACGAAGGATACAACATAGAAAATTATCATTCTATCCAGCATCGTTTTGGGACGTTGGCTATTATTACCAATGTAGAGGAAGATGAAGGGAAGAAGATATATGAGATGTATAAGAGCCGGCATGCTATAGAGCAGATGTATGATGTGTTTAAGAATGTATTGGAAGCAGACAGGATGTATGTTCGGGACAAAGAGACATTGGAAGGATGGATGTTTGTGCATTATTTGGCGATGGTGTATTGGTACCGGATACAGAGGAAGTTGAAGGAAAAGAAGATGGAAAGCCAACACAGTCCGAAGGACATAATAGAGATGATGAGTAGGATACAGAGTATACAGATAGGAGAGGAGTGGAAAAGAGCCGGATATCCAAAGAAATATAAAGAGATATTAGAAAAATTGGAAATATGTATTGTCTAAAAATGGAAAAGTTTGGGTTTAAACTTCCAACATTGTTTCGCGACAATTCTATTATTTATTATGCCTATGAACATTTTATTAAGGCATACAATAATTTTGTTTTATAAACTCTTAAGTTCATTAGAAAGATGTTCAATAAGATATTTCATTTTAATTCCAGATTCTCCACGTGCATTTGGATGATATGTAATAATTATTTTTTTTAAATATTTTTTTATTTTTGGTTCTATTTTTGGTTCTATTTTTGGTTCTATACTTAAACTATCAATATTTAATGAATAGAGCGATTTCTCATCATCCCAATAATCGTCCACTTTGAGATTACTTTGTCCAAAAATATTTGAAAGTAAAGTATACCTTGCATCTAACCCCAAAAGCAATATTACATTTGGACGAAAGATTTCAACCTCTTCCAAAGTAACATTAAAATATTTATTTTCAATATCCCATGGTGCATTCTCAATCTTGTACACATTATTCCATATTACACTTACTTTTTTATTTAGGCGACATTTTAATAATTCCTGAATAGAATAAAAATAATTCCAAAATGTTTGGGCATATTTCCAATTACCTCCTCCAAAATAAAACTCTTCATAAAGATTCATTAAATCTTCTATTGTATCTTTGCTAATATCCTTAATTCCCCAAGTATTAGTTCTAATTCCAAAAATCATCATTTTAATATCTGATTGATTCCACGCCTTTTCAAATTCATCTGTTGTTGATAATAAATGCGGACAATGAATGTCGTCAGGATTATCCAACTTTCGAATTTTACTCTATAAGTTTTTCCATTTACCAGAATAAAGGTTCCTTAAATTTTCTTTGATAGTTTTCATATTTATTTTTTGCGTAAATGTACATAAAATCATTCTATCATACATAAAGTAATGAAAAAATTTTATTTAACCCCAAACTTTTACGATTTTAAGCCATACAACCTATGCAAGTATTGTTCTGCCTGATTTCTATCTACTTTACCCTTCATTTTTTGTAAATACCTTCTCTTATCCTTATCCCACCTGTTTTCCACATCATACTGCTGATATTTTTTTCTTAAAATTATCCCGTTTCCCTTATTTTGTGCTTATCTTTATGTATTGTCTAAATAAACAATACTATGAAAAACAAAAAAATCAACTCAATCCTCCTCCCGTTCCAAAACTCCACAAAAATCAAAAACCAAAAAATCCTCCAAAATCCCTAAATGGGCCCTTCAATTCAAAACAAAAGGAACAGAAATCCGCTCTATCAACGGATACCTTTACCTCTACCAAATCACCAGCAAACGCTCCAAAGAAAAAGGTGGAAGACCCGTTAAAATCACCTTGGGTTGTATCGGCCGAATTACCAAAAACGGCATCATCAAAAGCAAACGCAGAAAACTGCAAGAAGCTCTCCAACACATCTCCGTTTATGAATATGGATTGTCTCAATGGCTCTTCCAGCACAACACCGACCTGCTTCAAGCCCTGCAATCCACTTTCCCCAACGAGTGGAAATATCTTCTGCTTTACACCTATATGCGGTTGCTCCATCAGGCACCTATGAAAAACTATCCCCTTCACTATGCTTTTACTTATCTTAAACACCTTCTTTCCATACCCACCATCACACCTCAAAAATGCAGTCAGATGCTTGAACAGATAGGCATACAACGAAAAAAAATCGTAGCATTTTTTCAGAAACTAATGACAGATAGCTCCCGGCATCTTTTGATAGACATTACCCATGTTTTTTCTCAATCCCAACAATTAGGGCTTAATCAGAAAGGATACAATGCCCAATGGCAATTTCGTCCGCAAATCAACTTTCTATGTTTATATGGGTATGAACAGCAAATGCCTTTGTATTATCGGGTGTTAAGCGGAGACATCAGCGATGTAAAGACCCTGAAAAATGCCATTGCAGAAAGCGGCGTAAAACAATGTGTGGTGATAGGCGACAAAGGATTTAATTCAGAAGAGAACCGGAAGTATCTGGAAGAGGAGGGATTGCATTATGTGATGCCATTGAAGCGGGACTCGTCGCTGATAGAAGAAGACCGGCTAAGACAATCCGACAAACGGGAATGGACAGGTTTTTTTATTTATCAGGAGCGACCCATATGGTATTACCGGTATAAAAAAGATAACCGATGGATATATGTGTTTTTTGATGAGCATTTACGGGCAGAAGAGGAACGGGATTATTTGCTACGGATAGAGAAACAATACGAAGGATACAGCATAGAGAATTATCATTCTATCCAGCATCGTTTTGGGACGTTGGTCATCATTACCAATGTAGAAGAAGAGGAAGGGAAGAAGATATATGAGATGTATAAGAGCCGGCATGCTATAGAGCAGATGTATGATGTGTTTAAGAATGTATTGGAAGCGGACAGGATGTATGTTCGGGACAAAGAGACATTGGAAGGATGGATGTTTGTGCATTATTTGGCGATGGTGTATTGGTACCGGATACAGAGGAAGTTGAAGGAAAAGAAGATGGAAAGCCAACACAGTCCGAAGGACATAATAGAGATGTTGAGTAGGATACAGAGTATACAGATAGGAGAGGAGTGGAAAAAAGCCGAATATCCAAAGAAATATAAAGAGATATTAGAGAAATTGGAAATATGTATTGTCTAAAAATGGAAAAGTTTGGGATTAAAAAATCTTCGTGAAAACTTCCGTGTCTCATGACTTTCACACTTCAGAATGACAATTTTTAAAATCGAAAATATGAATTTATTTATTGGACTGCTTTTCTTTTTATATGATATTTTTCCATTTCTGTTCCATCTATTACATCTTTCTCTATCTTTTATTCCAAATATTTACAGTTTCTTGATTTCTGTTTCGCTTTTCTAGTCTCTTGTCTGCTACAAATTCACAATTCTTAATTGTGTCAATAGAAACACAAAACGATGTAAAAACTATGATTTAAAGAATTGTGAAGTAAAAAAAAGACCTCTCCCCAAGCCCCTCTCCTTAAGAAGGAGAGGGGGACCATAAGGGCGGGGTGAGGTTTACAAAACCTCGGCAATTACATTTTGATGCAAATATGTGTCGATGAAAAAGGAGAATGCTTTAAAATCAATAATTTAAGAAATTGAGTAAAGCAAAAAACAATCAGAAATTTTCAAAGTCAAAAAATCTCCGTGAAAACCTCCGTGTCTCTCTATGTCTTCTGTGGTTTATAAAAATATTTCACCAAAAAAGCATGAATGGCGGTGATAGTATTTGTTTATTTCTCCCTTAATAAGATTTCTCTGAAAACCTTACCTCAATAAATTCACTTGCCCAAGATATTTCACATCTTCACCATGAGGCAATGTAATCTTAATTTGATAAACATACACTCCCAATGGAGCCGGTTGACCACCCACGTTTCCATCCCATCCTCTTTGAATATCGTTGGTCGAATAAATCAGATTGCCCCAACGGTCATAGATGTTCATCTCAAACTGATCTTCACGTATGCCAAATCCTTTTCCTTTGAAAATATCATTCATGCCATCGTTATTCGGTGTAAATGCCGAAGGAATATAGAAGGCAAATTCAGGCCTTATCCACACGGTATAGTTGATGCTGTCGACACACTCGTAATCGTTATACACTGTCAATGTTACGGTATATTTCCCCGTATCGGCATAGGTATGCGTCGGTGAGAAATCATAAGATTGATGACCATCGCCAAAATCCCAATACCATTTTGTCCCATTCACACTGTAATTGGTAAATTCAATATCGGCATTGAAAATTGTGGTAGAATATGGAGTGAAATCAAAATCTGCCACCGGTTGAGGATACACATGCACAAGGTCATAGACCGGGAACGTATCGACACAACCCATATCGGTCACCACCGTCAACAATACTCTGTATGTTTCGGCGCTATCATTGGTGTTGACATAACAATGACGGGGATTTTGTTGGCTCGAATACAAGCTGTCGCCAAAATCCCAACGGTATTTTGCTATTGATCCGGCAGGGACAGTGGAAAGGTCGTAGAAATTGACACATAATGGAGAGCAGCCTATCAGCAGGTCACTGTAGGTAAATTCCGCTTTTGGTGCCGGATATACCTCCACTTCTTTGGTGATGTCCGATTGACAACCCTTTTCCGACGTAGCGGTCAACGTCACATTAAATTTCCCGTATTGTTGGTAAATATGTTCGGCATGCGTAACATTGCTTTGCGGACTGCCATCACCAAATGTCCACAAATAATTCATGCTACCGTTCAAAATAGTGGACAAGTTTGTGAAAAACACCGTATCATATTGACAACTCTGATCAAACGAAAAATCCACTTTAGGCAATGGCCAGATATTTACATATTTCTTCACTGTGTCTAAGCATCCGCTGTCGCTCTGCACAATCAAAGTTACTTGAAATTTTCCCGGCGATTGATAATTGTGTTGGGGATTTTGTTGGGTGGATGAATTTCCGTCACCAAAATACCACTTCCAATATGAAATGCCTCCTTGTGGGATATTACTCAAATCGTTGAACTGTATCGGATTGCCCAAACAGACATCTCCCGATGTGTTGAAGTTGGCATTGGGGATGGGATGCACATACACTTGCTTTTCAACAGTATCTTTACATCCTTGAGATGAAGTGACGATAAGCTGTGTGGTAAATACACCATTGGTAGAATACAGGTGTACGGGATGCTGTTGTGTGGATGTGTTGTTGACTACATCTCCAAACGTCCATTCCCATTGCGTAATAACGGCATTGTTGACCGTAGAGAAATCATAAAAATACACACTGTCGTAGAGGCATTGGTTTTGAAATTTAAAATTAGCCACAGGATTGGCATACACCTGCACAACTTTGGAAATTGACGAAACGCAACCGGAATCGCTCGTAACTGTCAGTGTTACGGTGTAAGTGCCGGGAGAGTACACATGCGTCGGATTTTGAAGATTACTGCTGTTTCCATCACCAAAATTCCAATTCCAGGCCACAATTTGACCTGACAATATATTGGACAAATCAAAAAAGTTGGAAACCTGATTTTCGCAAACGGGAGAATTAGCAAAATCGGCAACCGGTTTAGGATTTACCACTACTTGTTGAGTGGCAGTGTCTTTACATCCGTCAGAGGAAGTGATGATTAAAGAAACATTGTAAATGCCGGGTTGGGGATAGGTGTAGGAGAAGTTAGCCACATTGGTATCAATAATACCGTCGGCATTAACATCCCATGCATAAGACACAATATTGCTGCCATTGGCATTGGAAGTATTGGTAAAAGTGGTAGGATTGCCATGACAAACGGAAGTGGCGTTAAAAGAAGCAATGGGTTGTGGGTATCTTACAATCACCACAGTGTCTCTTGATGGAGTGCAAAAACCTAAATTTGAGCTAATTGTCCAAACAAATTTATTTACACCAACACTTAAATTATTAACTGTTGTTGTAGATTGATTGGGATTAACGATCGTTGCCCCCCCTTGAATAACACTCCATTGTCCTGTGCCTGATGTGGGATTATTGGCTGTAAGAATTGCAGTGCTGCCACAAATATATTGGTCGGGCCCTGCATTTGCCGTAGATGGTTTAGGATCTACAGTTACTTGCAAAGTGTTAGGCGGGCTTGTACAACATCCATCAGACCAAGTTACAGTAATTGTAACATTCCCGGCAGTTACATTGTTAAAATTAATATAAACACTGTCATTACCTTGTCCTGATACAATCGTAGCCCCATTGTTTACCTGCCAATTGAATGTAGCTCCACAGTTTGCAGGTATATTTGCTACAGCGTAATATAATTGGTTGATATTATTAGCACATACTTGAGAATTCCCCCCAATGGCTAAAACGGGATTGTTGTTTGCCGATCCGCTACATGAAACAGGAATAGGACTGCCGGGAGGTATTACAATAACTGTGTATTCTTCAATTTCACCATAAGAAGCATTTTGACATGCAGAGTTTTGAAAAGAAGTTCCCGGTGTAGCATAGATACAACGTGCTCTTAATTTATATTGACCCGGTTGAACTGTCAATGGAACTGTATATACCGGTGATGTCCATAATGTTGCGGCAGGAGGTACATTAGGTGAAGCGGCAACAACCTCAGTGCCACTATAAACACAATCTTTATTCCAATCTATCCAAACACAAAATCCTTGAGAAAATGTATTTCCGGAGCTTAAATAAAAAGTAATGTTTTGCCCCGGTTGAGTGACTAAAGTAAATGATTGGTTTCCTTGTGGTGTTAAAGCACAAAAATTTGTAAAATTATTGCCACTATTGTTACCGGTGTAATATGCATTACATCCTGAGTTTAGATTATTGATATTTTGTGTAGCACCTGTAGTATAAAAATCATTAATAAAATCATTGATGAAATTTCCCGGTGTATTAGGTGCATTGGGTTGACTGCAAATACCGGTGCTATAAGTGGGCAGACAAGCACAAGAGTATGTAGGAGAACATTGGGCCCACAAAAAGTTATGTAATAGAAAAATTAAAGCGATAAATGTATAAAATAAAAGATTTCTCATAATCATTTATATTTATAATTGTTTTTAAAATATAATTCAGCTTTTTTAAGCTCTTCTTTTGGTTTTAAAACCAAAAGATCTTTAAAACCCGGTAGAGTAACTTCAACTTCTGTTTTTTCTTTGCGGTTTTGCTCAAATCGTTTAATGTCAATGATCTCTTCATTTAAAGGTATACCTTCTTTTAAGGCATTTCTTTTGATATAAAATGATTCACAATGATACCACAACTCATAATAATATTTGGCAGGATTGGATCTTTTCATATTTTCCAATGTCTCTTTACCGTACATAAATTCTAAATAGGGATAATATTTTTTTATATTTTCTTCACTAATCGAAAATTTTTGTTTTTTTTGAGTCTGTGCTGTTATTTTGGTGCCAACCAATAGAAAAAATAGTAACGTAAAACTCAAATATCTTTTAATCATTCTAATACTTTTCATAGTTTTTTTCTTATAGACGAAAAATTAAAAAAAAGGTTGCTTTTACCTTATCAAATTCACTGCACCGATATATTCAAACATTTCACCTTTAAAGTTTTCTACGATGATTCTGTAAGGATAGACGCCTTGAGGAGCGGGCATGCCATTGACATTGCCATCCCATTCTTTGTCAAGGTCATAACCTTGCCAGATGAGGTCTCCCCATCTGTTAAACACATAAATGGTAATATTTTTAATCCCAAAGCCATATACCCTCCATGTATTGTTGTGCTTGTCTCCATCGGGCGTGAAGGCATTGGGCACATAGATGGCAAACTCGGGCAAAATCCTCAAAGATTTTGCAATGGTGTCGGCACATCCCCAAGCGTTGTTTGCCAGCAATGTGATGGTGTAGGTGCCCGTGTCGTTGTAAGTATGAGTGGGATTAGGCAGGTTGGAAGTAGAACCGTCACCGAAATTCCAAACAAACTGATTGGCCGCAAACGATTGGTTGTAGAATTGAAAATCCGGGCTGAAGATGGATTGTTGGTCGGGGGAGAAGTAGAAATCGGCCAGAGCATTAGGGAAGGCCGTAACAAAATTGTTTTTGGTGATGGACGAAGCACACCCTTTGTCGGAAGTAGCAGACAATGAGACAGAGAAGGATTTTGGGGAAGCCGCTGTGTTTTCATAGCAGGCCGAAGGATTGGGCGAAGAAGCGTTGGTGCCATTACCGAGATTCCAGAGATAAGTATTGATTGTTCCGGAAGCAATGGACACATTGGCAGAGAAATTGACACACACCGGGCTGCACCCATTGGTGGTATCGGCAGAGAAATCCACTACAGGGAGCGGCCAAACGTTGACCGGTTTGGTGATCGAATCGACACATCCCTTGTCGGAAGTAGCGGTAAGTTTCACATAATAGGTTCCGTCTGAGGCGTAGGTATGGGTCACAGAGCTGCCGGAAGCCGAAGTATTGTCACCAAAATTCCAGGCATATGCGGTAATGGAACCGGAAGGGATAGAGACGTTGGCAGAGAAAGGCGTGGTCACTCCCAGACAAACATCCGGAGCAGAGAAATCCGGCACAGGGAGGGGCCAAACGTTAACCGTTTTGGTTACCGTGTCGGAGCAATTATTGTCGGTCGTAACGATAAGCTGCACATTGTAGGCACCATGATTGGCAAAAGTGTTGGACGGATTTTGCAGGTTGGACGAACCGGGATTGAAATTCCAGTTCCATTGCGTGATGTTTCCTGAAGCAACGGAAGAGAGGTCAACAAAAGAAGTTGATAAACCGAGACAAACATCATTGGCAGAGAAATTGGCCACAGGTTTAGGGAACACGGTGATATTTTGATAAGCGGTATCGGAGCAAGTATTGGCAAACGCAATCAATTGCACATTGAAAGCCCCGGGGTTGAGATAAACATGTGTTGGATTGGCTGCATTGGAGACAGGAGAGCCATCCCCAAAATTCCAGGCAAAGGAAGAAGCATTGGAAGAATTGTTGACGAAAATGGCCGATTGGTCATCTTCGCAGACATTGTTGACAGAGAAAGAAGCCACGGGGTTTTGGTAGACCACGACATTTTTGGTCACTTGATGCGTGCAATTATCATTGGAGAAGACCACGAGAGTGACGCTATAGGAACCCGGTGCGGCGTAGGCATGACAAGGATTTTGGGAGTTATCGGCAGGAGAGCCATCCCCGAAATTCCATGCCCATTGAGAGATTGTACCATTGGTTACGGAAGACAAGTCGGTAAAGCAGGTGGTATTGCCTTCACATACTGTATCGGCAGAGAAATTGGCGACAGGGGTGAAAGGCACATTAAAAGAGAGGGAAGTGGAATCGACACAACCGGCATTAGAAGTAGCGACAAGGGTGACGGAGTAAGAGCCACCGGAAGGATAAACCGTAGAAGGATTAGAAGCATTGGAAGAAGCAGGAGAACCGCCCGGCATAGACCAGAAATAGGAAGCAATGGAACCGGAAGGGATGGAAGAATTATTAACGAAAGCAGTGGCGCTGTTGGGACAAGCGACATTGACAGAGAAAGCCGGCACAGGCAGCGGATTGACCGTCACATTGGTTGTAGCCGAATTAGAGCAGCCATTGGCATCGGTGACAGTGACGGTGTATGTTCCCGAGGCAGCAGTAGAAGCATTGGGGATAGAAGGATTTTGCGAATTAGCAGAAAATCCATTGGGTCCGGACCAGGAATAGGAAACCCCGCCGGAAGCAGAGAGGTTCAACGTTTGTCCGGAGCAGATAGGGGAGTTAGAGGAAGCCGTCGGGTTGGGCAGCGGATTGACGGTCACATTGGTCGTAGCCGAATTAGAGCAACCATTGGCATCGGTGACAGTGACGGTGTATGTTCCCGAAGCAGCAGTAGAAGCATTGGGAATGGAAGGGTTTTGCGAATTAGCCGAAAATCCATTGGGACCTGACCAGGAATAGGAAACCCCGCCGGAAGCAGAGAGGTTCAACGTTTGTCCGGAGCAGATAGGAGAATTGGAGGAAGCCGTCGGGTTGGGTAGCGGGTTGACCGTCACATTGGTTGTAGCCGAATTAGAGCAGCCATTGGCATTGGTTACGGTGACGGTATAAGTGCCAGAAGCAGCAGTAGAAGCATTGGGAATAGAAGGGTTTTGCGAATTAGCCGAAAATCCATTGGGTCCGGACCAGGAATAGGAAACCCCGCCGGAAGCAGAGAGGTTCAACGTTTGTCCGGAGCAAATTGGGGAATTAGAACTAGGGTTTGGGTTTGGTAAAGGCAAAATATTTATACAAATTACATTACTTGGTACTTGTCCACAATTAGAGTTATACATAGCCCGGTAACATGTATTTGTCGTAAGTGGACCGGTAGAATAAGTTGATGAAGTTGCTCCCGGGATATTAGTCCATGGACCGGATGATGAAGGGACTGACTGCCATTGAATACCTGTGGGAACAGGTGATATTGTGAGAGTTGTAGATTGATTGGGACAAATATTAGTGTTTGCGGCAGTAATTGTAGATGCATTTCCTATATTTGGAGTACATGTTACACAATTTGTTTGAAAATAAATGCCGGACATAGACCAAGCATAGCAATCACCACTTTTATTAAAGCCAAAAGCCGTATTGGTTTGACCTGAAGTAAAATTTGTGTTAATTTGATCAAAATTGTAAAAATTTGATGGAAAAGATTGTGTGTTTCCATTTAAAGTTGAAGAGTGGGATGCACCGACATTGTTTTGCATATCGGATACTATCGAAAAAGCAACACCAGTAGCATTTTGGCAGACATTTAGTCCAGAAAAAGTTTGATTCATCATACCACCTGCAGAGGTGACTCTTACTCCATCCCATATATAAATATTACCGGTATAAGTGGCTGTTAAATCTTGATATATAATAAATAAAGTTGCTCCATCAGTTCCCCAAGTTGATGTGCTCAAATTAATATTGTATGTACCATTTCCTGAAATAATATTAGTGACATCAGCACGAAATACTTTAGTATTTCCTTCTCCCCAGCATTTATGTCCTCCCGTACCTGCCAAAACTGCATTAAATGTTTGAGATTGATTGTTAGGGTTGGTAATTGTTGCAGTGGCTGAATTTATTGTTCCGGCAAAGGTCCACCATAGATATGCTTTTACAATTTGAAAACAAGGAGGAATACCTGAGATGGATAATGTGAATGGAATTCCACTACCGGGAGGCGTTGCATATCGTGTAGTCACTTTTCGTGATGCTTGTACAAAATTTAAACCACAAAGTGAATTAGAGTAAGTTAGTCCTAACGTACCATTTCCATCCTTGTCACTATTATTGCAATTTTTGTCACAAATACCATTTCCAACATTGTTTTTGGATATAGATATTTGTTTTACTTGTGAAAGCAAAATTTGTGAAAAATTTAAAAGTATTGAAAGTAATAAAATTCTAATCATTCTTTTCATTTTTAAAACAAGACGTTATTTTTAAAAAAGGTTGCCAAAAAAAAAAGCCATCCCCAAAGGAGATGGCTTTTAGAAAGTAATTTCAAATCTTGTTATTCTATGATTAGTTTCGAAGTTTTTATATTTTCTTGATCATTGATCAAAATAGTATAGATACCGGAGGTTAAGTTTTCTAAATTCATAGAAAGGACATTCTTACCTTTAATAAGATTATATGGCTTCCGGTATATCAACTGTCCGAGATTATTGTATATTTCAATGCTTATCGTATTGTTTTCTTTACTTAAATAAGAAATGTTAAATGCGTCTTTTGCAGGATTTGGGTAGATTTTAAAATTGTCATTTGATGGCTTTTCTTCCATTCCAACCGTGACATTTAAATCGGTAGTAAGTTTGTAATAATAAATATTGTTCATAGTAAAACCATCATTGTCTCCTCTCACAGCCAGCCCCGGTTCACTATCTTCCTGAAAGATTATATGTAAATGATTATCAACCAAATCAGCCAAATCTGCGAATACTGCTTCGGAAAAATCATACAGACCGCTACCTCCTCCATTATTTAATATATCTACGGGTTGAGACCAGGATGAACCGCCATCAGTGCTTTTCATTACATAAATATGGCGGTAGAATTGTGACCCGTTGCTCAGATTTTCTGCCAAAGCAGAATAAGTCAGGTAAATATTGTTATTAGCATCCACGCCGGCAGAAGGAAAACTGGAAAGTGATGCGTAATACAATGCAATTTCACTATTGCTTGAAATATCCAGAGTTCCGTTGTTGTTCAGGTCTAATGCACCTGTTATAATTTGTGCATTGGTCAAACCACTTCCTGATGCGGCTCCCATATTTTCATTCCAGTAAAATAAACCATTTGTGGCAGGAAAATAAGAATATTGATTATCTGAAAAATTATCGTCAAGATATCTCATTCTTCCGAAAAACATATGAACCATCCCATTGTTGTCAATAATTAAGGCGCCGGAATTATCGGAAGATTCAATAGTATCTGTATTTACTTGAGGATTGTTCAGTACATCAAACACTATGGTTTTATTCCAACTATTTCCATTATCAGTAGATTTCAACAATACAATATCATTCCAGTCATCAAATACAGCAATCGCAATGGTGTTTCCTCTGGCAGCGATGGCATATTCATCTCCACCAAAACCTTTGACTTGAGGGCAAAAAGCAAAATTGCCGGTATCCAAGCCCGGCAAAATAGAATCGATAATATCCCAGGTATAACCTCCATCTAAAGAACGAAAATATACCAAAGCACCGTCCAAACCATTTACCAGGCTTCCTCCAAATGCAGAGGGTGATGTTACGGCAATAACGTGAATAGAAGAATCTCCGGGGCCTCCAACTGCAACTCTTGGCCAAATGTATTGATAATTACCGGGCATTAAATTAGTTGACCAAACACCTGTACCTTTTGTTCTTCTGGATAAAGCCAGGGTGCCGCTGCCGGGATGGGCAATAATTATTTCTTCGTTTTTTCCTGTAACTACAATGTTTCCCCATCCTGTTCTAAAGGGTTCTATCCTGGCGGTAGGGATATTGCCCCATGTAGAGTTAAAATAATTATATCCGCTTCCTCGGTCGGTAGCAGAAAGATCCAAGCTTGAACTGTAAGTCCATACAGCAGAAATTGTTCCGTCTCCGGGATTGAAAATTTGTCTTCTTACACTTCCGTTGGTTTGTAAATCATAAGAAGTTTCTCCAATTTTCACTAATGTGGATGTTTTTTGTTCGGGCAATTGATGGCCTGGTTTGTTAACAAATTCAATAGGTTCAAAACCTGTTTTTAAAGTTTTTTGATACGGCATTGACACATCAACCTTTTGAGGAACTTTTGCAAGTTTAAAATTTTGAGAATTGTTTTGTGCAATAATCAGCTGACTGAAAAGCAAAGCAAGAAATAAATTACTTTTCATAACTATTTGATTTTATGATTTATGCAAATATAATTAAAATAAAAAACCCGGCCAAATGGACCGGGTTTTTTTAGTAAAAAGAAATGAATATTATTCAATAATCAGCTTATTTACCATATTGGTTTTGTTATCGGAAATTTTGATTGTATAAATTCCCGGTGTGAGAATAGAAATGTTCATGTTAATGATATTTCTACCGACATTAACATTTTCACGACTTGAATAAACCAATTGTCCTAAATTATTGAAAATATCGATATTCATTGTTTGGCTTGAAGTGCTGTTAAATTCAATGTTTAAATTGTTTTTTGCAGGATTCGGATACATTTTTAAATTGTTGATTCCGGCAATTTCTTCTACAGAGTTGATTAAACAGCAAAGATCTATAGAGGCAAATTGGAAATCAACCGGATCTGTATCAGCACCGGAAAGAGTTTGCCAACCGATTATAATTTTATCATTGGCACCACATGAAGCTGTGTATTGAGCGACATATCCAAATGTAATGATAGCATCAACAGAAGAACCTCCGGTTAGATTATAAACTTGAGAAGACCAAGTATTGTTGGAAACATTATAACTTCTCATGTATGCATTAGGGAAAGTGTTACCGTTACCCGGGAACAAAGTTGTGTCAGTGTCGAACCAGACATAATAAATTCTACTGCCACTTGGGTTCATGGCCAATTGACCTCTTGAGTCATCAGAAATACTGCCAAAAGTACCTCTAAAAGTCATAGGTTTTGCTAAAAGCTTAATAGATGTGTTATTACCACCATCCGTGATAACAGAGAATTCTCCCCATGTTCCGGGTGTAGTATAAATTGCAGTTCCATCAGCTTTAGGAGCAATTCCCAAAATTAGATGTAATCTATTGAGAGAATCGACAACACCGTCAAGTTGGAATGCACAGTTGTAAGCTTGACCGGAGGTGCCTAATTCTGAATTTGCAGCATTGTTAATATTGATTCTTGTAGGTCCGGTCCAAGTAGTACCGCCATCTATAGTTTTCCAAACAACCAAATATGTCGAGGAATCAGGAGCAAATGTGAGATCATCATTTGCAATGGCAGTAACATATCCGGTTAAGCCATTTGGCGCAAATGCTATGTTAGTTGTTACAAAATATTTGCCGTTTGTAGCATCATAAGTTACCGGGAAATATAGTTTGGTAGTTGTAAAGTCATGACGACCTAGTACAGTGTTAAATACACCTTTTTTAATTAAGATTGTATCGGTGTAATCAGTTCCATCATAAGTCCAGTCAACAACCCAGAAAGTTCCTTCATTAGTGACGCACCCTGCATCCGGAATCAATCCATTGAATCCGGATGAACCATAAAGTTCTACGTTTTGTTGATATGAAACAGGGGTAGTTAGTTGTGATGCACCATTTAAATGAGCGACCCATCCGCTCCCATTGGTAGCAGCAGCATGATAAGAAATGTATGCGTTGCTTGGATTTGTATTTCCTACCGGATTGTATATAACTGCCATGGGATAACGTGCTAATTCAGAACCGGGTACGTAAATAGGGCCTACATTGGTCATCCATGTATTACCACCATCTTTAGAAACATCATAGAACAAATTACCTGTATTGGATGAACCATCTACGGTTGGATTTGAACGATGTATCAAGGTAATGGTGTTTAACGTAGGATTGTAATCAATCACAGGTCTGCCGGGACGAGTAAATCCACCATAAGCATTACCGGCACTCCCCAATGTTTTAGTAGTAACACAGTTATTAACTACCTTGTTGTTTAAATTGGGTTTTTTCCAAGGTTCTCCCTGGCTTGTTTGAGGTTCGACAAACCCTTTAAAGTCAGGCTTTTTGGCCAAGTACTTCGGATTGTGAACATTGTTTTGTGCATTTAAAGCAAATGTGCTTAAAAACACACAACATAATAATAAATTTTTCTTCATAATCGTAATTTTTAAATTGTGTTGCAAAGATAGAAAATTTTATCTAAAAATTATATTGTTTTAACAAATAATTATAAGTAAATTTATTTAATAATCGAATTCCAAAAAAAGATTTGTTTAAACGTCGGTTGATTTTGAAATTTTATAGAATTGGAAATTAATTTTTTTAAAGTTATAAAAACACAATTCATTCATAATTATTTTTTTTAATGCAAAGAAATAGAATATAGTGGTTTAATCTTTGGTTGTAATTGCAGAGATAATTTTTCTGTATTTTGCTTCTACTGAAACGTCGGTAAATTTGTATGCATCCTTGCTAATAGTGTTTTTATCATAGATAGAATGATTGTGTATCATCCATTCCATTTTGTTAACTAATTCATCAATATTATCAGGTTCAATCAATATGCCGTTAAGATTGTGAATGACTTCCGGTATTCCCCCTACTTTGGTAGCAATTACAGGAATTCCACAACAAAGAGCTTCTTCTATGACACATGGCATATTTTCGTAATTGCTAAACATAACCAAACAATCATGTTCATTATAAATTTCAGATAATTTTTTTTGTTCGACTTCTCCAATTACTTTGATATTACTTTTATCTATTACAAATTTTTCAATTTTTTGCATTAGTGTTTGAATATCCCCATCAGAAACAAAGGTGAATATAAAACTGTTTCCTCTCCGATTTAACTTATCAATTGCTTTGAGGATACCGGTTATATTTTTTGATTTTTCATCAAGGGTCGAGACATGCAAAAATTTGAATGGATTTTTAAGCCGGCGATTATTCACAGGTTTAAATATCATTGGGTCAACGGCATTGTATATTACTTCAGTTGGTTTTATTATATTTAGTTCTTGCAAATTCTTTTTTAAGTTTTCGGAAACAGTAATAATAGTGTTACATTGACGATTCAGTATTTTTAATAAAATTTTATCGGTGCTTGTAAGTTGATGACGGTTTTGGGCGAGAAATTTCGACCAATGTTCGGTGTGTATCCAGATGGAACCACGAATTTTTTTGTATAAATATGCTAAAATGGTTTTTATAGTTAATACATGAGAATGGACGATTGAGTATTTGGGTCGTTTTAAGATTTTGAAAAACATTTTGCAGATGGCAATCAAATGCCAAGATGATTGCCTTATATTTACGAATGGACCATTTGACAATTTAGGATAATATAAAATGTATTCTCTAAGGTTATTGTTTACTTGATGAATTTCCCAAAAAGTATATTTGTAGTTTTCAATGGGTTTTGAAAAGAAAACTTCTATTTCGAAATTTTTACTGAAAGCTATTGCGTGACGTTTAATAAAAATGCCTTCTGTTTTATACTTTCTATTGGGGTACCACGAGGGTAAAAAAAGAATTCTCATGATGGAGTATCTTTAATTCTTCCAATTAAGAGAGAGTTTCCTACAACAATTACATCTGAAAATGCCATGGCCAAAGAGGCAATAATCGGATGTAGCATTCCGGCTGCAGCTATGGGAATAGCAAAAATATTGTAAAAAAATGCCCAGAAATAATTTTGTTTTATTTTTTTTATTGTTATGTTGCTGATTGTCATTAAATAGATAAAGGCATTATAAATATTTTGCTCCGAAATCACTACAGTAGCAGCATCCATAGCAATATCCGAAGCATGTCCGAAGGAAATGGATACATCGGCAGCAGTAAGAGAGGGAGCATCATTAATTCCATCGCCAATCATGCATAGGATGTTTTTTTCTTTCAATTGTTTGATAATTTGCAGTTTTTCATCGGGTTTTTTTTCAAAGAAAACGTGCTCGGGATTAATACCAACTTTATTTGCAATTTCAAGACATTTTTCTTTTTTATCACCACTTAAGAGATATACGTTTTTATTTCTGTCAAGGAGCCATTTTACAATTTTTTTCATATCTTGATGAAGTTCGTCTTGAAGGCAAAAAGCCGCTACAAGCGTTTGATTGCACGTTAAAAAAAAGTCATAATTATTTTTAAGATTTGTATCATGAATATCTGTAAATGAAAAAGATCCGCCTTTAAAAAAGTTATTATCATTGTCAATGAATTCGATGCCTTGCCCTTTGATTTCCTCAAAATTTTTAATTTCTATCGGTTTGATGGATTGCTGTGTAATCCAATGCACGATTGCTTTTGAGACCGGGTGATTTGAACGCTGCACGGCCGAAAGAAGTTTCCCAAGAATTTCATGTATATTTTCGTTACTTGCAGAATAAAAATCTATTACTTCCGGATGGCCTTTGGTTAACGTACCGGTTTTGTCAAATACAAATGTTTGCGATTTGGCTAACCATTCAAATGCCCTTGAGTTTTTTACCAAAATAGCCCTGCGTGCTGTTTGGCCAATTGCCATGGCTATGGCTGTCGGTGCAGCCAATCCCATGGCGCAAGGACAAGAAATTACAATGACGGCAATGCTTCTTAACAATGAATCCTGTAAACTTAGGTTTAAGACAAACACACTAACGACAAATGTAATGATTGAGAGAAATAAAACAATAGGGACAAAGTATTCGGATATTTTATCTCCGAGTTGTTGAATGGGGGCTTTCTCTTGTTGGGCTTTTCTCACCATTTCCACAATTTTAGCGGCAACCGATGCGGATTTAGGTTTTTTTACTTTTACGATAATATTGCCATTGACTATCAAGGTTCCTCCAAAAACCTCATCTCCGGCTATTTTTCTGACAGGCATCGCTTCTCCGGTTAGAATGGATTCGTTGATGAGAGCTTCGTTATCAATGATTATTCCGTCTACCGGGATGATTTCTCCCGATTTTACCAATATGATGTCGTTTGGTCGTAATAATCCGGAATCTATATTGGTTATTGATTGGTTTTCAGGGTAATTTTTCAGCAGATGGGCTATGGTTTGTTGCAAGCTTTGTAGCGATCTTACTGCATCTGTAGTTTTGGCAACAGCACGATGTTCTACGTAATTTCCTAATAATATGAATGTAATGATAGATGAAGCGGTTTCGAAAAATAAATATTGGTGGGACTGGTCTATACCATAGATGAGCATACCAAGACAACTATATAAAAATGCTGCCGTTGATCCTATTACTACAAGAACATCCATGTTGGGCGATTTGTTTTTTAAAGAAGCAATGGCGCCGGGACCAAAATATAACATTCCCATCATCCAAACAGGTGCTGATAGGGTTAAATGGATAAGCGAATTATGCAAAAAATCCAAACCGGGTATCATTGATAAGATTTGGGGAAGTGTGAGAATAATTGAGACTGCCAAAAAGTATTTCAATCTTTTCTCTTTTTTGCTTTCGGTAAAATTATCTGCTCCAATCACTTGATACCCGGACGACTCGATGGCTTTCAGGTACTTGTCGATATTTTCACTGCTTGATTTAGTAAAATGGGCTTCGCCCATAGTGAAATCAACCGAGACATTTTCGGCACCGGCTTTTTCCAACGCCTTTTTAATGGAGATGGCACAATTGGTGCAATCCATACCTCCTACTTTCACCGATATTTCTTCCCGGTTGTCTTTCGGCATAATTTTTTTCCGTAAAATTACTTATTCATAAAATGATTTGAGCATTATTTATGTTAAAATAATTGAACGACAATTCTGTAAAAATTTTAAAATTTAAAATTCAAAAATTAACAATAAATCTTATATTTGCACTCGCTTTAAATGGTGACTGTAGCTCAGCCGGTTAGAGCATCAGATTGTGGTTCTGAGGGTCGTGGGTTCGAGTCCCATCAGTCACCCAAAGGGCTCCGGTTATGGAGCCCTTTTTATTTGGTTATTTTCAATCACTATCAATTTTTCGTCCAGCAGGTTTTGTAGAGTTATTTCAATGTCTTCCTTTTTGTATTTTTTCAATAGTTGTTGCCATAATTCTTCCATATCGCAAGGAATTTTTTCTTGAATGAATCTAGAAATTTTATGTTCGGTTAAGGAAAAATTTTTTTTAGAAATGAGGCAATTGTCACATACACCGCATCGATTATAGTTCTCTTCACCAAAATATTTGAGTAAGAATTTTGTTCTGCAACCGTTATAACTTATATATTCAATTACTTTATTAAGTTTTTGTAAGGCAATTTTTTTTCGCTCAAGATAAGTTTCAGGCGATATATAAAGAAATTTTTTTTCGATGCGATCGGTTACATATACAATTTTAGGTAATGTACTGTTGGGGAAATATTCAATGATATTTGAATTTTTGAGTTTTTGCAGGAGTTGTTTGATATGGATATGTGTAGTTTTAATTTTTTGGGCAATATACAATTCATTAATGGGAGTTAAATCGGTGAAAATGCCCGGGTAATTACGGGTCAAAAACATGAGGATGGGTTCTAAAGTGCGAATTTTTACGGCAATTTGGTAAACTTCTTTTGGTGAAACAATAAATCTTACTTTAGTGGGTTCTTCGAAATAATCATTGAGATAGAGATAATTGTTGCGTTCGAGGAATTTTATTGAGGCATATACCTTCGAAACTGGAATTTTATATCGATTGGCGAAAGTATCCAAATCAAACAGATAAGAATTTCCGTTGCCACTACCGACAGGTATTTGGAGGTAACTGCCGATCATGTCGTAGATATGCTTGATTTCTTCAATAGATGGAAAACTTTTTTCAAAATTTTGTTTTAACATCAATATGTCTTCATCATTAACCAATGCCACTGCAAAGGCCTTTTGTTCATCTCTCCCGGCACGCCCGGCTTCTTGATAATATGCTTCGAGTGTTTCGGGCAGATCCAGGTGAACGACCAATCTTACATCGGGTTTGTCTATGCCCATTCCAAATGCATTGGTTGCCACCATGATCCTGCTCTGCCCTTTTATCCATCTTTCCTGTTTAATGTTTCTTTCTATTGTACTAAGACCGGCGTGGTAAAACTCTGAAGTTAATCCCTTTTTTTGTAAAAACTCTGCCCATTGTTTGGTTTTTTTTCGGTTTCTAACATAAATTACGGTGCTTCCTGAAACTTTAGAAAGCAAATACAGTAAATATTCCTGTTTGTTTTCTGCTTTGCGGACTACATAACTCAGGTTTTTTCTTTCGAAGCTTTTGGAGAATACGGCAGGATTATTTAATCGCATCAAACTGACAATGTCTTTTACTACTTCATGGGTAGCTGTTGCCGTCAATGCAATTACGGGTGCTTCAGGAAATAAATTCCTTATTTCTCCAATATTCAGGTAGGATGGCCTAAAATCGTGTCCCCATTGAGAGATACAATGCGCTTCATCCACAGCAATCAAGTCGATGGAGATATTGTTTAAAATTTCACGGAACTCTTGTGTTTGTAATTTTTCAGGAGAAACATAAATAAACTTGAAATGATGGGAGGTGATTTTACGGTAAATATTACTTTTTTCGGCATATGACATACCCGAATGTAGATAGATGGCATTGATCCCTCTTTTTTCCAGATTCTCTACCTGATCTTTCATCAAAGCGACCAATGGAGAAACAACCAAACAGATGTTACTAAAATATAAAGCGGGAATTTGAAAGCACAGAGATTTTCCCCCTCCGGTAGGCAACAATCCAAGTGTGTCTTTTTTTTCTATGACTGATAATATGATGTCTTTTTGAACCGGGCGAAAATCATCATAGCCCCAATATAGTTTCAACAGTTCATAGATTTTTTTTTCTTTAGTATTGGTGCACACTTTTGCCGGGCATATTTTATTTGGTTAAATTTACACAAAAGAGTATTAAAATTTCTACAATTTAGTTTAAATTTGGTCTGACTGATGCTATGGTAGGCAATACAGAAAATCGTCAATGAAAAAGTAAAAATAAACTGTTGAATCAATAGATTAAAGCTGTTTGATTTCGGCTATTAAATCCATCAGTGCTTTTTTTGCATCTCCAAAATACATGTAAGTTTTGGGGTTATAGAAAAGCAAATTGTCAATGCCTGCGTAACCTGCATTCATACTTCTTTTATTCACGATAATATGTTTCGCTTTGTCAACTTCCAGGATTGGCATACCATAGATGGGAGAGGAAGGGTCGGTTTTTGCGGCAGGATTAACTACATCATTTGCACCAATTACCAGGACCACATCAGTTTGTTCAAACTCGGGGTTGATTTCTTCCATTTCCACCAGTTTGTCATAAGATACATTTGCTTCTGCGAGGAGTACATTCATATGTCCCGGCATACGACCGGCAACAGGATGAATGGCATATTTTACCTCAACGCCTTTTTCTTCCAAAAGATCCTCGAGTTCTTTTACGGCGTGTTGAGCTTGTGCCACAGCCAATCCATAACCGGGGACAATCACTACTTTTTTGGAATAGGCAAGCATTACGGCAAGATCAGATGCGGTGATGTCTTTGATAGATCCTTTTGTTTCGCTGCCTCCGGCTTCGCCGGTATCACCAAATGATCCAAAAATAACATTCGATAGAGGACGGTTCATGGCTTTACACATGGCAAATGTAAGAAGTGTACCTGCACTTCCAACCAGAATTCCTCCAATAAGCATGATTTTATTGTCATAGAGAAAACCGCCAAAAGCTGCAGCCACTCCGGTGAAGGAGTTCAGTAGAGAAATTACTACGGGCATGTCGGCTCCTCCAATAGGCACTGTAAACATTATGCCATACAAAAGAGCAATGGCAAAAATGGCAAGTAAAAAAGGCATATTTGCATTGCCCAAAGTAAAAATTACTGCCATGGCCAATGTTGCCAATAAAATGATGTTGTTGATAACATTGTAAGATGGTAACCGGATTGGTTTTTTCATAGAGCCGTTGAGTTTCAGGAAGGCGATTATGCTGCCGGAGAAAGACACGCTACCAATGATCATTCCACCGAGAATGGCAATGTAGGTTCCTGCGCTGATGTGTTGAAGGCCGTTGTGTTGCATATGGTAAAACTCAATCAAAGAAATCAAGGCCGCACATGCTCCACCCATTCCGTTGAAAAGTGAGACAAGCTCCGGCATTTTTGTCATGGGTACACTGTTGGCCGTACGAAGTCCTACTAAGGTGCCCAATGCGATGGCCACAAAAATCAACGATAGAATAACCGGATTGTAATTATTTTGGAATACAATGGTTCCGATAATGGCCAAGGTCATGCCTGCAGCGCCAATCAAATTTCCTTTACGGGCAGTTTTGGGATTTCCCATCAGCTTTAGCCCGGCGATGAAAGAAACCGATCCCAATAAATAAATCAATTCTAACCAATAGAGCTTCATGAGAATTATTTTTTCTTAAACATATCTAACATACGGTCAGTGACGGCAAAGCCACCCACTACATTCAAGGTGCCCAAAAAAACAGCCAGAAAACCAAGAATTAAGGCAGGTATGTTATCAGGGGTAAGGTTTAACATAACATGTATGGCTCCTACAATTACAACACCATGTATGGCATTTGCGCCACTCATTAACGGAGTATGAAGCACGGTAGGCACACCGCCAATTATTTCAACACCCACAAATACTGCTAAAATGATAAAATAAATGATCTCACGTTGTTCGTAAATAAAAGCTAAAATTTGTTCCATATGTTTAAATGTTAAAAACCATGTTTTTGTTTTACTTCTTCGTGTATTAATAGGCCATCTTTGACGATTAAGCTTCCTTTAGTGATTTCTTCATCCAATTCCCACTTAAAACTATCCGGAGTGGAAAGATGTAACAGAAAGGCCTGTATATTTTTGGCATAGAGTTGACTGGCATTGAGAGGCAATAAGGCAGGCAGGTTGCTCTCGCCAATAATTTTTACTCCATTTGATGTAACCACAGTTTCATTCAGTTTGCTGCCGTGTACATTGCCGCCTTGTTCCACAGCCATATCCACAATCACAGACCCATTACGCATGCCTGCCACCATTTCTTCTGTGACCAAAAGAGGAGCTTTACGTCCGGGAATAAGAGCTGTGGTGATGACAATATCTGCTTCTTTGACATGTTTGGATACTAATGCTTGCTGTTGTTTTAAAAATTCTTCGGAAACATTTTTGACATATCCGCCTTCAATTTTGATGGAGTCGTCACTTTTTACTTCGATAAATTTACCGCCTAATGATTCTACTTGCTCTTTGGTTTCAGGGCGTATGTCGCTAACTTCGACGACGGCGCCAAGACGGCGTGCAGTGGCTATTGCCTGAAGGCCGGCAACTCCTGCTCCAAAGATAACCACCTTGGCCGGTCGTATGGTTCCTGCGGCAGTGGTCATCATAGGCATAATTTTGCCAAGATGGTCGGCAGCCAAAATAACCGCTTTATATCCTGCAAGATTGGCTTGTGAGGAAAGTGCATCCATTTTTTGTGCTCTGGAGATACGTGGGATTGCATCCATAGAAAATGCAGAAATGCCCGCTTCCATACAGGCCGCAACTAAATCTTTGTTTATTAAAGCCCACATGAATGAAATTAAGATGGATCCCTTTTTCATTTTTTTTACTTCATCGGGCAAAGGGGGATTGACTTTCAGAATAACATCGCAGGAAGTATAAATTTCGTCGTATGATTTTATTTCGCCTCCTGCTTGCACATATAAGTCGTCATTAAGGTAGGACAATTTCCCGGCATCTTTTTCTATCCAAACTTTATATCCTTTTCCAACCAAATCTTTAACGACATCGGGGGTCAAAGCAACTCTGCATTCTTTGTTTTTGGTTTCTTTCGGTACTCCCAGTATCATGATGATTAATTTGCGACAAATATAAATGAAAAATAATGTTCTTTATCAGATTATTTTGATATTTAAAGCATTGGCTAATTTTTTAAGGTCTTCGTAAAGACGGGCAAATGTGTCATGGTCTAATTGCTGAGAAGCATCGCTTAATGCAACTTTTGGGTTTGGGTGCACTTCTATGAGCAAACCGTCTATGCCCATGGCCAAACATGCTTTGGCTAAATCGGGGACACCATAGGCATGTCCAATGGCATGACTTGGGTCAAGTATGATTGGCAGGTTGGTGTGGTGTTTGAGATAAGCTGCACCGCAAAGGTCAAGGGTAAATCTGGTTTTCGTTTCAAATGTGCGGATTCCACGCTCGCACAGAATCACGTTGGGATTTCCACCACTTAAAATAAATTCTGCTGCTTGAACAAATTCTTGTAGAGTGGATCCGAAACCACGTTTGAGAAGCACCGGTTTGTTGGTTTTTCCGCAGCGCTTCAAAATTCCATGGTCATACATCGATTTTGCACCTATCTGAATAATGTCGGCATATTCGATTATATCTTCAATATGAGTGGCATCCCTTACTTCGGTGATGATTTTTAAACCGTATTTGCTGCGCATTTTGTCGAGCAATATCAGGCCTTGTTTGCCCAAACCTTGAAAACTATAAGGAGATGTACGAGGTTTGTATGAACCGGCTCTTAACACAGAGATCCCGAGGGACTTCATAAACGATGCAGATGCTTCGATTTGTTCTTCGGATTCTACCGAACAAGGTCCGCCGATGACAAGGCAATGATTGGTGTTACCGCCTATGGTAATCTCCCCGGATATGTTGATAGTACGTTTTTCGGGCATGAATTGTCTGGATGCCAACTGCATGTCATCAGGGAAAATCCAATGCCTGTCTACCAAGGGCATAATGTCTTCGGGTATTTCTTTTGTTTTAGACGGTGTGACCAACAGGTGTTTGTTGTCATAGGCAACATAAATGGCCTTTAGACGGTCGCAAAGATTTTGCAACGATTGTTGTTCAGGTAATTTTTTTAGTGCTATTATCATAGTTCTCCTTTAATTAAGTTTAAGAAATGTACCATTCCGACAGCTTTTTTTTCACGGTTGATAACCGGAAGGTAAGATACCGGAAACCGGTATTGTCGGATTTTGCTTAACATTTGATGCACGTTTTCATCATCGTATATTACAAAAGGTTGGGTATTGATGATATTTTGCGGAATGAGTGGAATGTTTTTTTCCAATTGGCCAATAAGTCCACGTCGAATGTCTGCATTGCTGATGATGCCTTTGAGATATCCATTTTTGTCGATGATGAGGGTTACACCTAATTTCCCATTTTCGATGGAGTAAAGAACATTTAAAAGAGAAAGTTCGTTTTCGTGCACATGCGGACATTCTTCAATAGGGGTCATGAAGTCCGAAATAAGGTAATGTGAACCGGATGAATGGAGTTTGAGGTCGAGTATGGCTTCGGCTTTGGATTTATTGTTGATGAGAAAAGAACCTGAAACGGCAAGATATACACCGAGGTTGCGAAGGATAAAAGAAGTTTCGGCATTGACTCCGCCATCGACATGAACCAATTTTTCCGGGTAGAGTTTTTTGAATTTGCGGATTTTGGCAAAGTTTTCTTTGTTGAAAGTGCCTCCGCTTTGTCCGGGAGTGGTGGCCATGATTAATACAAAGTCGCATTGATTGTCATAGAGTTCGAATTTTTCTACCGGTGTTTGAGTAGTCATGGCGATACCAAAAGATATGTGGTCGATGTGAGGAATTTCGAAATCTGTGGGAAGGTCTTCGAGTTGATAGCAGACCTTTTCGGGTCTGGTTTCTTGCAGGTATGGGGTGAATTTTTGAGGGTTCTTGGAGATGATATGTAAGTCAATGGGGATATTGGTTAATTGACGTATTTTTTTGATGTCGTCAAAAACAGAAATGTCGTCGTTGCAATCGACGTGGAAGTAATCGATGGGGTAACCCGAGAGTTGGCGAATGATTTCTTCCACCGGTCCTTTGTATGAGTATATGGATGCCGAGATTTTCATAATTTGGGGCAAAAGTAAGTATATTTTGAATGTGTGAATAGTTAAAAAAAATTATTGCCATCGAATATTAAGATATGAAATGTATATTGAGCAGGCGGTTGTTGGGATGATGGGACGGAATGGAACGATAGATTGAATTTGAATAACAAGAGGGTGCCAAAAAAGTGAGAAAGTGGCGAAAAACTTTAAGAAGCGGCCGGCGGTGAGCGGATAGCCCGCAAGCGGGGCGGCCCGGCAGGCAAGGAGTGCGGCAGCCGACGGCAGGAGGATCGCCGCACGACTATGTCTGCCGTTTGGCCGCCCCGCGCGGACTATGAGCGAAACGCCGAAATGCCGCCCAAGTGTAATTGGTACTAAAAAATATTTTGAGGATGAGTGGAGGTAATTTATGATAAGGGAAGTTGATGGGTGTTGTAATATTTTCCGTAAAATTGCCGTTAAGTTGAGGATGAAAACTTTGGTTAATAATATTTTCCTTTTATGTCTGTTATGCCTGACGTTGATGGTGGTTGGGGTGAAGGGACAAAGTGGGGGATATGATTCTTACAGGTTTGTCAATTTACCTTTGTCTGCCAAACAATTGTCGTTGGGAGGGATGAATTATGCGCATTCGGACAATGATTTTGTGGGCGGTATGTTTAATCCGGCGATGAATGACACGATGATGCACCACACGGGTGTGTTTACTTTTTCTACGTTGTTTGACAATATCCGTTATGGTGTTTTTTCTTATGCCTATTCAATCAACAGAGAGCTGACGTTGAGAATTTTGGTTCAAAATGTGGGATATGGAAAATTTGAAGAAACAGATGAGATAGGTAATGTGACAGGGACGTTTAAGGCATCTGACAATGTGTTTGGATTGTCGGCAGGATATAATGTATGGCAAGGTTTGTATGTGGGAGGTGCGTTGAAGGTATTGTATTCGGATTATTATTATCAGCAGTCGACTGTGATAATGATGGATTTTGGAGGATGGTATGTAAGTCCGGATGAACGTTGGAGTGGAAGTGTGTTGGTGCAGAATGCAGGGATGCCGATAAAAAATTATGTGAAAGGAAATAGACCGTCTATGCCTTTCAGAATAAATACATCGTTTGGGGTGCATCCGGAAAATATGCCTTTTAAGTTTCATTTAACCTATAATGATTGGCAAAAATTTAACCTGACGGAAGATACTTTAACAAGAAATGAGCGAATACAACTGTATGGTACGCCCGATTCGAATAAAACAGGATTTATGGAAAAGTTTATGAGACATGTGGGGTTGGGTGTAGAGTTTGTGCCGGGAACGGGATTTGCCTTGCGTTTTGGAATGGATTACCGTCGCAGAAAAGAGTTTGTTTTCGCGTCGAGAAAAGGGCTCGTAGGTTATTCCGCCGGATTTGAAGTTATGATAAAGAAGTTCAGGTTTTCGTATGGCTTGGGTGCCTATCATTTGGGATATACGCAACATATGTTTACATTGAGTAAAAAACTGGCCAACGGCAGAATGAAAAATAAAAGGAAAGCAGAGAATGAAGAATAAAAAAATCAATATCGCCATCGATGGTTATTCATCGTGCGGCAAAAGCACCTTGGCCAAAAGTATAGCTAAAAGGTACGGATTGAGGTATGTAGACACAGGAGCGATGTATAGGGCAGTTGCATTGTATATGTTGCGTAATGGGTGGAATCCGGAAACTGCCCCTGAGGAAGAGTTTTTACGAAAAAAATTAGGTGAGGTGAAAATCGATTTTGGATATGATGCAGAAAAAGACAGAATTATCACACTACTCAATGGTGAGGATGTGGAAGATGAAATCAGAAGCATGACCATCTCGAATGTAGTGAGTAAAATCAGTCAACATCCTTTGGTAAGAAAACAATTGGTGAAATGGCAACAGGAGATGATTGGAGAAGGAGGTGTGGTGATGGATGGCAGGGATATAGGCACGGTGGTGATGCCGGATGCAGATTTGAAAATTTTCCTAACTGCAAAACCTGAAGTGAGAGCTCAAAGAAGATTCCGGGAATTGAAATCGAAAGGGATGGATGTAAAAATGGATGATGTGATAAGAAATTTGAATGAAAGAGATTTTATGGATGTCAACAGGGCAGAAAATCCATTAAAAAAAGCTGATGATGCAATAGAGATAGATAACTCGGAAATGACGCTTGAAGAACAAAATCGCCTGGTGTTTGAAATGATTGACAGGATATTAGATGGAAAAAGCAGCGGTTAATTCTTTCAAACGTTGATTTTTTTGCTCGGGATCAATTCCATAAATCGACAATATTTTATCCATGACTTGTTCGACGATGGAATCGGGACAAGATGCACCGCTGGTGAGTATGACTGTGAGGGGGTTTTTATCCGGCAAGAAACCGGTTTTTTCGGTAATTTCTTTACGGTGTATATCGAAATAGCGTATTTGTCCGGGTTGAATGTCGTTGTGGTTGGCTATAAAATAAACCGGAAACTTTTGTTCTAACAATTCAACCAAATGGGATGTATTGCTGCTATTGTAACCGCCCACTACGATAGCAAGGTCGGCGTCGTGGTCAAACAGGGCGAGAGTGGCTGTTTGATTGTCGTTTGTGGCATAGCATAAAGTATCGCGAGTGTCGGCAAAATGTTCTTTTATGTGTTCTTCGCCGTATTTGTCGATCATGATTTGGCGGAGATAATCGGCAATGGCTTTGGTTTCGGAAGCAAGCATGGTGGTCTGATTGACTATGCCAATGCGTTGAAGGTCATTGCTTACATCGAATCCTTCGGAAAAACGTCCTTTGAAAATTTCATAAAATTTTTGTGCTGGAAGTGAGCCCAAAATTATTTTTCCTAATATTTGGGCTTCATCCATGTTAAGAATAACCAAAGCAGGGGCATTTTTGCGTGCATGAGAGAAAGTGGCGCGTGTTTCTTCGTGTTGATGTTTGCCGTGAATAATTATGGTATATTTTTCGGCAGCAATTTTTTCGGCTTTTTTCCACACACGTTCGACAAAGGGGCAGGTTGTGTCGTATTGATGAATTTCGGCACCGGTTTTTTCTAAAATTTGCATTGTTTCCAAGGATGTGCCGAAAGCAGGAATAATCACAATATCACCCGGAGAAACCCGGTCCCATCCGGTGAGCATGTTGCCGTGTGTGTCCATAATAAAGCGAACGCCACGTTGAATCAAATCGTTGTTGACATGGGGATTATGAATCATTTGAGATAGCAGGAAGATATTTTTATCGGGATTTTCTTCGATGGCTTTGTATGCGATTTCAATAGCATTTTCAACACCATAGCAAAAGCCAAAATGTCTGGGCAAAAGAAAGCGGACCGAACCAAAATCAATCAACGTGGGTGAGAAGTCACGTTTTTTTTGGTCGGCCTTTCGCCTTAATTCTTTGATTCCGGAGATAAAGTTGCTCTTATAAAATACAGGTATGTCAAACTGCTTCATTGTATGCAAAGTTAAGAAATTTGTTCATTGGAAATTTATGTTGAAGAAAAGTCGATAGTAAAAAATATGCTGGTTTTTAGATGAAAGAAAAGTTTAGATAAACTTTGTTTTTGAGCATAAACTTAGATTCTCTTAAGTGAAAGTTATTTTTTTTTAATTTTACGTTAAACTTTTCGTAATAACTTTCGTCTTAATGGAAAATTTAAACTTATGAAAAAAATATCATTCATCTTTTTGGCATTTAATTTTGGATACTTGACTGTTTTATCCCAGGAGCCGGGAGATAATTTGTTTGGTCAGCCGGTTCATACCGTGCAAATTCAATTTAGTCAACCGGGTTGGGCGGATTCTTTGGAATACTATTATCAAATAAACGATACGGCACAGAATGCCATATATCTGAAAGGTGATGTTACGGTTGATGGTGTGACTTATCCAAATGTAGGTGTGAGATACAAAGGAAATTCATCATACAACAATCCTACACCTAAAAAATCATTAAAGCTGGATTTTAATGAGTTTGTATCGGGGCAAAAAATTGATGGTCTCAAAGCAATTAATTTACATAACTCGTTTAAAGACCCCACTATGCTAAGGGAAAAAATCATGCTGGATTTTTTAAACCAAAGAGGCGTGCATGCACCTCGGTGTGTTTATGCCAATGTATATATCAACGGACAGTTATATGGATTGTATACATTGGTTGAGGAAGTTGACGATAGCCCATTTTTGAAAACTCACTTTGGCAATAAAAGTGGTAATTTGTATAGAGGAGATCCTTCCGGATCTTTACAATGGTTGGGGAATCAACAATCGGCATATTATTCACACTACGAACTGAAAACCAATGAAGATGTAAATGACTGGTCTGATTTGGTGTCGTTGATTGATGTTATCAACAACAGTACTAACAGCAATGACTTTTATACCAATCTTGAAAGTCAAATGAGCACATCTTCATATCTAAAATTAAGATCAGCCAATATCATTTTTGCCAACCTTGATTCGTATGACGGAAGCGGACATAACTATTATATATACAATGACAATGGAAAATTTAAATGGATTGCCTGGGATGTAAACGAAGCATTCGGCAACTTTAAATATGGCTTAACCATCAACCAACTCGAATGTTTGTCGTTGTTTTATATTCCTAATCCGCCCGGGTCAAGACCATTGCCTGAGAAAATGTTTTCAATGTATCCTGCATACAAAACACAAATGGCCGATATAGTATATCAATGGCTTGATACTTTCCCGCCTGCCAAAATGGACAGCATTATAGATACATTGGCCAATATCATCAGACCTTATGTGTATGCCGACAATAATAAAGCTTATACAAACCAGCATTTTGAAACAAATCTTTCGCAAAATATCTCGGTGCCCGGTCCAAATGGATTCGAACAAATTCCCGGTTTGAAAAGTTTTTATGCCGCAAGGTATCAATGCTTAAAGAACGAGTTAATTTCTTTGGGTTATTGGCCTTTGAATGTGGAAGAAAAAGAAGTATTTACTTCAAAAGTTTATCCAAATCCTGCTGAAGAGTTTATAAATTTTGAATGGAATGGCTATCGTGGAGAATACAAATTGATCGATTTTTCAGGGAAGATTGTTGAAACCGGTTATTGGTCGGACCGTGGGACGCTCAATCTTGAAAAATATCCTAAAGGTGTTTATTTGCTTTTGTTGACCAATGAACAATTAAATCAACAATCTCATAAAATTATTCATTGATATTTAACAAAAATTTTACATTTGCTTAAAATTGTGGCAATGACAAGAATAAGCATTACGTCATTCATATTTGTTTTGACAGCAATTATAACTTCTTGTAAAAAAGAAGAAGGTGTAGGTGGCAACAATACCATCAGAGGAAGGGTTTACGCATTGGATTACAATGCTGAACTTACACAATTAAAAGCTCAATATTATGCACCTGATGAAGACGTTTTTATTATTTACGGCGAAGAGGATGATATTTATGATGACGACTTCAAAACAGATTACAACGGACGCTATGAATTTAAATATCTGAGACCAGGAGTTTATACAATATATGCTTATTCGAAAGATACTACTTTTCAAGAACCATCAGGACTGAAAGTGGTAAAGCAAGAAGTGACCATACAGGGAAAAAATCAAGTGATAGAAGTGCCTGATTTGGTGATAGTGAAATAAAAGAACAAATGTGTATGACAAGATACGTTTTAGTATTCGTTTTTTTGATGACCGGCTTGATGTCAAAAGGTCAGTTTCAAGTTAAATCAGTGCAAGAGAATGTGGTGGAATATGAAAAAAATAAACCTGTAAAAAAAGACAGAGAAGAAAAATTTTACGATGCATCCGGAAACTTAGTAAAACAAGTTTTTTACGACAAAAATTTAAAACCAAATAAAGTTATTGAGTATCAATATAAAGATGGGCTTTTGATCAAAGAAATAGTTAAAAAAGGAGATAATCTTAAAATTAATGAAGTTGTCACATATAAATATAATGACAAAGGGCAAAAAATTGAAATTTTGAAAGAAGATTCTCAGGGAAAATTGCTGAAAAGAATTGTATATGCTTATGACGAGAAAGGATTGAAAAAATCAAAAATGGTTTATAACGGTAAAGGGGAATTGATAGAAAAAACGGAATATACATACCAATATTTTAAAAATTAAAATAAATAGTGGAGTTGCATTTATTGGAAAATACTTTAAAATCATTTAACGCTGTTTCTCTCGAACAGATTGAGGAGGTAAAACTACTCAACAGAACCGACTTGAAATATGTGATGGACGAGCGGATACTATTGGAAATACTGCCTAAACTTCACGAAAATTATGAGGTACTTGAAATTAATGGAAAACGGTGCATGGAATATTCTACCGAATATTTTGATACGCCACAATTAAAACTATTTCTAATGCACCATCAGGATAAAGCTAATCGTTTTAAGATACGCTGGAGAAGATACTTAGACAGTAATGCGGCTTTTCTGGAAATAAAAATTAAAAACAATAAAGGTCGGACAATCAAAAAACGCATACCATTTCAGAACGAACCGGATGTTCAAACCATCAAAGAATTTTTGAAGCAAAATAATTTTCATATTGAAGAACCATTGTTATTATCGGTGAAAAATCATTTTAACAGAATCACTTTGGTTAATAAAAATAAAAAAGAACGATTGACAATTGATGTGAATCTTTTTTTCGAATACAAAGGTTCAAAAATGCAAATGTCAAACCTGGTCATCGCAGAGGTGAAACGTGATAAATCCATGGGCTTGTCTCCATTTATGCGTTTGATGAAAGAATATCACATTACACCAAAAGGAATCAGTAAATATGTTTTAGGTCTGTATTTTCTTGCAGAAAACATTAAAAAGAACAGGTTTCACATGAAATTGAGGGAAATATTAAAAAGATTGAACTATGTTAACATATCTGTTGCTCGATAAAATTTTTGGCAACAAACTTGCCGATTGGGATGATTTTGGCGAATTGACCGTAAGATTTTTCTTTGATTTATTGGTGGTGTTTATCATTGTAAGATTGTTGTATTATCCTGTACAGAAAAGAAAAGATTACTTATTCACTTATTTCTTATTTAATGTATTGATATTCTTTCTATGTTTCCTTTTGAGTAATGTCAAATTGAGCATAGGTTTTGCCTTTGGACTGTTTGCCGTATTTGGCATATTGAGATACCGGACAGAATCCATTCCCATACGTGAAATGACCTATTTATTTATTGTTATAGCCATTGCCGTGCTCAATGCTTTGACAAACAAAAAGGTAAGTTATTTGGAGTTATTTTTTACTAATTTTTCAATTATTTTTATTACTTATTTAATCGAGAAGGTTTGGTTGATCACTCACGAAAACCGCAAAATGATTTTATATGACAATATTGAATTGATCAAACCTGAAAGATATGCTGAGTTGTTGGAAGATTTAAAAAAACGCACAGGATTGAACATTCATAAAGTTGTGCTTGGAAAAATTGACCTGGTCCGTGAAACCGCAACGTTGTATGTATTTTATTATGAAGAAAAGCTTTCAGTATTAACCGATGACGATTCTATTAGTGATAGCAATAGCCAAGATTAACACTACTATTAACTCATGAAAATGCATAAATATCGGATTCTTTGCTTTTTTTTTAGTTGTTATATATGCTTTTTCATTCCGGAGCTACGTTCACAAGTGAACGATGCCAATCTATGGATAGCATTTTCGAAATCGTTTGATTTACCGGATAAGTGGAAGTTCTCAATCACCGAAGAGTTAAGATTAAAAGAAAATTACTCGAGATTGGATAATTTGTTGACACAGTTTTCTTTAGGCAAACGATTGTCCGATTGGTTCAGTGCTGATTTAAATTATCGTTACTCACTGAAATACAACATAGAAAGAGGATATTATCATCGGCACCGTATCCATACGGATCTAAATTTTAGATTAAAAGCAGATGAATGGCAGTTTAATAACCGGTTCAGAATTCAAACAACTGCCGATACTCCTGTTTTTGAGTGGTATTTCAGGCAAAAAATCGGAGTGGAAAAATCTTTTGAGGATCTGACCGGAGGAATTGCATGGGAGTATTATTATCCTATAAACAATCCTAAGTTGAAACTATTGGACCGAACAAGATTTTATTTCAGTTTGGAATATAAAATAGACAAAAGAAATTTTATTTCAGGAGGATTTATTATTGAAAGGGAAAGAAATGTGAAGAATCCCTGGACCAATTATATCTTAAGTGTGCAATATACCTTTGAATAAGAGCTAATTTTTATAAATCAAACAAACGGCATAAGCACAAATACCTTCTTTGCGTCCCACAAAACCAATTTTTTCGTTGGTTGTAGCTTTGATGGATATTTTTGAAGAATCGATTTGCATAATTTCTCCTAAAGTTTTTTGCATTTCGGGTATTCTGGGATTGATTTTAGGTTCTTCGGCACAAATTGTGGAATCTATGTTTTGTATAGCAAAACCGGTATTTTGTAGTAATGCTACCACTTCTTTCAGCAATATTTTGGAATCAATGTTTTTGAATTTAGCGTCGCCGGGTGGGAAATGGTATCCAATGTCTCTCAGGTTTGCTGCTCCCAATAAGGCATCACAAATAGCATGAATAAGCACATCCGCATCAGAATGTCCCTTCAAGCCAAAAGGAGCGTCAAATTCAACTCCTCCTAAAAATAATTTTCGACCCGGTTCAATAGTATGAACATCATAACCAAAACCAACGCGAAAATCCGGGAACATCATTGATTGGACGTATTATCGGAACTGAAAGAATTCATATTTAATGTCAATGAGATTCTCAAAGTATTGGCCAGAGGATTACGTTGAGTTGTGGATATCAGATAGGAAGCATCAATACCTAATGCCATAAATCTTACTCCAAGGCCAAAAGTGAGATATTGACGGTTACCTTTTGTATAATGTTCATAAAAATAACCGGTGCGAAAAGCCAATAAATCATTGTACCAATACTCCAGTCCGGGCGAAAGGTTGATTTCCCTCAACTCTTCCTTGAATCCGCCCGGAGCATCGTAAAACGACTGAATGATGGCATTGGGTACAGAAGTGTTGGGATTTTTTCCTTTTTCAATAACATATCCGCCGGAACCATCTGGTATACGGCTGCCATTGCTGTCTCGTGCATAAATTGGAGGAGTTGGGACTAACAGTTTATTGAGGTCTAAAGCAAAAGTCAATTTGTTATAATCATCAAATTTGATGGTAGTTGCCTGTCCGATTCTCAAATTCATCGGTAAGAAATCTTTTTCTACGTTGTCTGTATAAGATATTTTGTTACCGATATTGGAAATTACGACGCCGAAAGCAAAAGAACCATCACGGTCAAAAATTTTGACATCATCATTATTATAATATCCCGAAAGGTCAACGGCAAATGCCTGTCCTGCTTTTGTGGCAGTGCCGTTGGCAGTTATACCGTTGGTCAAGTTGGAGTTGATATACTTAGCCGAGACGCCACCTGAAAAATTATCGGATAGTTTTCTGGAATATACGAAGTTTATGGCAAATTCATTGGGTTTGAATTGACCAATTGTATTGCCGGTTTGGTCGGTGAAAGTAATGTTGCCCAATGTGAAATACCTTAAAGAACCACCGAAGGCACTCATTTTGTCCAATTGGGTATATCCCGAAAGATACAACATATTGATATCAGGTACCAATTGCCTGAGCCAAGGAGTATATCCAAAACCAAATCCCACTTTTTTAGGGGCGTAAACCAATTTGGCAGCATTCCAATGCGTGGCAAATGCATCGGCAGAGATTGCCGTACCTGCGTCCCCCATGCCACCGGAACGGGAGTCAGGGGTGATTAACAAAAAAGGCACTGCAGTAGTAATGGTGTTGAGTTGTAACGTATCGTTGCGTAAGCTGGTTGATGATACTTGGGCGTTGATGTTTGTGTTAAACGCAAAAGCTGATGCAACAAGAGAAAATAAGATGTTTCTTTTCATAATGATTGTATGAATATTATAAATTTGAGTTGTACAAATTTCCGAATAACAAACGAATTTTTAAAAAAATTATTTTACAAAATTACCAATTTTTCAATTTTTTCAGCCTGTGTTCCATTTCCGGATAAAACTGTCAATTTATACAGATAAACCCCCCGCCCCAATCTCTCGCCAAAGTCATCACGTCCATCCCATTCAATGGAATTGACCAGATAACCGTCGGCAATGATGTCTTTTTGAATAGTTTTCACTACTCTGCCGGTTACTGTGTAAATCTGTATCAATATGTGTAATGGCTGGCCCGCCTGGTTGTGTTGAAACCAAAAAGTAGTATGGGTAGTAAAAGGATTGGGATAATTCAATACATTTTGTAATTCAATGTCTCTTTTTTTCACCACTTTAAATGTAATTTCTTTTTCCGATACATTGTTATATACATCCCATGCCCTTACTTTCAATGTGTGTTCACCTTCGGTAAGATTTTTGAAAGGATATTTCACTTTGCCGCTTTGATAGCTGTCAAGATCAGCTTCATAGTAGTCGTTTAATACAATCGGTTCGTTGGTTTTGTTGTCAAGTATGCCTATAATATCGTGACCTATTCCGTTGCCGGTCATATTGATACCGTTTTCATCAAATAAATGTACCAATAACAATGGGTTTTCGTCAGTAATGCCTCCCGAAACAAATTTTTCGTCGTTCATAAAAACATTGATATCCGGCCCTTGATTGTCGCTTTGTGAGGTTGTGTCATACCCACCGATTATAAAATTCTCGAAAAATCCGGAGGCATCAATAATTCCGTTATCCCCATAAAATGAAGCCCTGCCGGGACCAAAATTATAGTCAATATCTTTTGGCACGACAAAAGAAAATTCAAATTCACCGTTTTTGACGCTTACTTTTCCTTTGAAAATTTTGTTGATATATTGTTTATAGGTAAATACACCATTTCCATCATTGTTGAGTGTTTGAATGGTTTTTTCTTTGTCAAAAATCGTGGGATAAAGCACACCGTTAAATTGCGTCAATGTTTGATAAACGCCCCCGGGTAAGGTATCTTGAACGACTCCTTTAATAGTAACTTTGCTCAATGCTCTGATTGTATCCACTTGATTGGCCGGCTTTCCATTTATTTCCGTGACATTGATAAAGTATTTCGGGAAATTTAAAGTGATTGCCGGATCACCCACAAGAGAAAAGTTTCTTGCATTGAGATCAGAGGCCCTGATTTTTTTTATTTCATAATATACTTCACCTATTGTTCTTTTTCTTCCGTTGACGGGTGCAAAAACATAATCATAAAACAATTGGTTGAGTTGTTTGTTGGGCGAAGAGTAAACCAGCCTTGTGGTAGAAAGCAGGGCAATGGCTCCGCCATTTTCATTCAATAAACAATATTCTCCGGCAGAGGTCCGGGAAGGATCATCCCACCGAGAGAACTCACATGTGGCCGTGAAAAACAAGGTTAATTTTTGCAAGTTATTCCATGAAAAAATATCATTTAATCCTAACACTCTTTCATGGGCCCATCCCACTTCGCCACCATGTCCGGTATAATTGAAAATTAAAGAACCTTTGTTGACATTTTCGTTGATTTTTTTATTTACTTCGGGATAGCGTTGCCCTCCGGGGGTTGTCTCCTGTTGGAAACTGTCGAAATAAATTTTGTCGATATTGAAAGATTTGTCTTTACTCTGCACCAAAGTGGTCAAAGAATTGGCATCACTCATATGAATATTTCCGTCTTCATCATCTGCCACAAAAGTTAATAGATTTCTCCAATCGCCCAAGGTAGTGGTGGAGTTATATGTTTTAATTTTTTTGATAATGTTTTTTATTTCCTGTGAATTTTTTACAGGCCAACGACCTACTCCAATATCTACGACATCATATGGAGGGTTTTCAGAAAAGAGCCCTTCGTTGTCGTCCAATACAGCATAAAAATCATCAGATGAATAAGACCCTATCGGATTGACAGATTGAGGAGATTGGTAAGTCGGAATAAGATTCAATCCGGAACCTCTGTAATTTTTATTGTCATAACTTCCGTCTCCTGCCAAAAGCACATATTGCAATGGAATATTTTGTTGTATTCCTTTTTTGTATATGTGCCGGATATAATGTCTGATAGCCATAATATCAACGGCTCCGGCAGAATATTCATTGTATATTTTTTCGATTGCCACTACACGGGTGGAAATTCCTTTGTTGTTGTAAAACTGTTCTAATTCTGTCAAATCTTCAACAAATTTTGAGGGGGTTATAATAAGATAATTGACCGGTGAATGCGCATGCAGATTTTGATTTTCGATTTTTCCCGAAAAATAAATTTTTTTATTTGCGGTTGGTTGAGTGAAAATAATAAATTTCCGGATAGTATCCGAGGGTGCTTTGAAAGTAAAAGAAAAATTTTGATAGGTACCTTGTAGTTTTTTAATATCCCAGGGTAGTGTGACATCCCATACTTCAGGAGGTGACGTTAGTCCGGTAATGGTATAAAGATTGGCGTTGCCGGGTCCGATATTTTCGGTGGCATGAATGAACATTTCAGTTCCCTGCATATTCAACGTTCTGTATTGATTGATGCAAATTCTGTCTAACCAGCCTCGATCGGAGCTTTGAGGTTTGTTATATGTAATTTTTATGACATAAGGATTGGAACCTGTGTTGAAAGTAATTAATGAGTTTGCCCCATTGGCATAATTGTCATATGAACCACCGGATACCTTTAAAACATTGATATTGGTCGAACCACCCGGATATTGAATTGTAAATGAAGAGCCGGACGGATATGTTGAACGTGCATAAACTTCTATCAATGCTTTAACCGGTTTGTTGGGATCTATATTGGGTGCGGCAAATGTATAATTATATTCATTTTGAACATCAAACAGATCTCCTACCCAAAGTTTCCCGGATTTTAAAAAATTGGTCAAATTTTTTTCTTCCAATATAAAATCATAAAAACCGGATATGTTGGCATTAGTTGTTAGATTTGAATAATCTACCGCAGCAATTCTTTTACCGGGAGTACCTTCAAAAGTGAGAAAGTAATATGTAGTATCGCAAAATTCATGCGATTCGGCTACAAACATTTGGTAAAAACTGTTATAGACCCATCTTACAGGGCTATAACCGGCAAATAAAATATAATCCCCGGGATCAAACTTTTGATCACTTTCTCCATAAACAAAAATGGGCATCTCAACCAGATCGTCTACTACCTGATTATTGTTTGTATAAGGCAATTGTCCGGGCAGATGTGTATAAATTTTGATCGTTTGTGGATTGATATTTTCTATATCGATGCCCCATGACTTCAATTTAAAATAATCAATAGTATATAAGCCATTTTGGGTTACACCGAATTTATACCACTGACCACCCGACAATACTGAGTTAGATGCATATTTTTCTTGGAAAGAAGAGGAGAATTTGGGAGATGATTTCCACTGAGGAATGATGTCGTAACTTGATAATATCTGCCATTGTTTGTTTTGATATCTGATAGGGAATATTTCTATGTAACTAATCCAATTTTTATTACTACGTCCATAACTTAAACGAAAAGCAGGCATTGTATCAATAATTTTCGTCCATGGTTGTAAAAAAAGAGTTAACGAATCAGGAATATTTTCCCAAGTTTCGTTGGATAATTGAAAAGATTGAATGATTTTGTCCGGTGATTCGAAAGCATGCATTAAAAAAGGCACGGACAGATTCCCTGTCATTTTATATCCAATATTATTGCCTTTGAAAGGTTGGGGACTTTTTGCGTCAATTTCCCATCCGGTGACATATTGAGGGGAAATTTTTTTAGAGTATAACTTTTGAGCATTTATTTCGTAAACAAGTAAAAAAATGAAACAAAAAAATATAATAATACTTAGCGGTTGATGTAAAAACAATTTTTTTTGATTTATAACATTAATATACATAGAAATTAAAGTATGTTTGACTGCATAAAATTACATTAAATTGACGATGAAAAAGCATATTTATTGTGTAAATATTATTTTTTTTTATATTTGAAAATTGTTTTGCAATTAAATTATTTAGTTAAGTTTATGAAAATCAGTAAGCTACTTGCTATATTGTTGGCTATTTGGTTAATTTTCACAAATGGGGAAAAGGTGCCGGGAATTAAGGCCCAAGACCCTGAATTCACACAATTTTATGCCAATCCGTTATATTTAAATCCTGCGTTTGCCGGAGTACTCAGATGTCCGCGTCTTGTTTTCAATTATAGAAATCAATGGCCCAATATTCCCGGAAGTTTTGTTACTTATGTTGCTTCCTACGATCAACATGTTGATGCTTTGGCAGGAGGGGTAGGGTTGCAGGTTTGGACAGACATTGCCGGAAAAACTTTGCGAACCACCAACGCCAGCTTGTTTTATTCATATCATTTGCCTGTTAATCGTAAGTTTTCATTAAAATTTGGGGTGCAAGGTGCTTGGCAACAAAAATCAATAGATTGGTCTAAACTGACTTTTGGTGATATGATCGACCCAAGAAGAGGTTTTGTATACACCACTCAACAACAACAGGGAGCAAACTTATCGAGTGTTGCAGATTTTTCAGCCGGAGTGTTGGCTTACACCGATATATATTTTGTCGGATTTGCTGCCCAACATCTGACAGAACCCATCGAGGGTATCTTAAATCCCAACTCTGCAATTGCCAAATTGCCCAGAAAATATACTTTTCATGCCGGCGCTGCATTGCCCATAGAATCGAAAGGAGAACCGGCAAAATTTTCTCCAAATATTTTGTTTTGGCAACAGGGACCATTCCGGCAATTTCTTTTTGGAATGTATTATTCGAAAGGGGCTATGGTTGGCGGGCTGTGGTACCGTGCCAAGGATTCATTTATAGCGTTGTTGGGGTTTGATTCCGACAATTTTAAGTTCGGTTACAGCTATGACATAACAGTATCTAAACTTACCATGAAAACTGCGGGGTCGCACGAGATTTCCATAGGAATTAAATTCGATTGTAAACCAAAAAGAAGAAGGTTCCGTACAATAAGTTGCCCTTCATTTTAGTTATTTTATTATATTTGCTAATTCAAAGAATCAAAATATGAAAAAGAGGATCAACATTCAAAAAACATTCGTCATTCTGATGGCAGGTTTGTTGTTTTCACCTTATGCTTGTAAAAGAGAGCGTTCGGGTGCCACAGGATGGGAATACAACAACCCCGACAATGGAGGTTTTCAAAAAGTGCCTTATTATGAACAAGAAACCGGCCCGGGTTTGGTCTTGATTGAAGGTGGAAGATTCACAATGGGACGGGTGGAGCAGGATGTTACTTACGATTGGAACAATATCCCACGTACGGTCACCGTTTCTTCGTTTTATATGGATGAAGTTGAGGTGACAAATTTTTACTATCTTGAATATCTCTATTGGCTCTCCAGAGTGTTTGGAATGGATTATCCGGAGGTTTACAAACGCGCTTTACCGGACACATTGGTTTGGCGCGAAAGATTGGCCTACAATGAACCTTACGTCGAATACTATTTACGTCATCCCGCCTACAGAGATTATCCTGTAGTAGGTGTTAATTGGTTGCAGGCAAACGATTTTGCCGCCTGGAGAACCGACCGTGTCAATGAACTAATCTTAATCCGTGAAGGTTTGTTTGAATGGAATCCCAATCAGATCAATGAAGATAATTTTAACACTGAGGCATATTTGGCCGGTCAGTACGAAAGTGGTAAACGAGTGGATGGAGTGATTGATTTGAATCCAAATAACGAATACAGAAATGTGAGAATGGAAGACGGTGTATTATTGCCACAATACCGTTTGCCTACCGAAGCCGAATGGGAATATGCCGCTTTGGGTTTAATTGGCAATACTATCGATGAGTTGATCACCGACCGTAAATTATATCCCTGGAATGGTCATGCCGTCAGAAATGCCGATCCAAAATATCTCGGACAAATTTTGGCAAACTTTAAAAGAGGCCGCGGTGACAACATGGGGGTAGCCGGAAAATTGAATGATGCCGGTGACATCACTACACCTGTTTACATGTATTGGCCCAATGATTATGGATTATACAATATGGCCGGGAACGTTTCAGAATGGGTGATGGATGTTTATCGTCCCTTGTCGTTTGAAGATGTTGAAGATTTTCGTCCTTTCAGAGGAAATGTTTTCAAAACCAAAGAACTTGATGAAGATGGCAATATTGCTGAAAAGGATTCTTTAGGAAGAATTCGATACAGAGAAGTTGATCCTGAAAAAGATAATCTGGCTGAACGTTTGAATTACCGTGAAGCAGATGTTAGAGATTGGAAAGACGGACATTGGCAATCTACGGTATATTATGATGATCCGGAAGGAGCCAGACAATTGGGCGAAAAAGCCATGTATTGGACTGCATATCCTGAATCTAACACCAATTTTGAAAGCACATTAATAAGCAACAGAACCAGAGTGTATAAAGGTGCTTCCTGGCGAGACCGTGCCTATTGGATGGTTCCCGGTACAAGAAGATTCCTGGATGAACGGTATTCTACGGCCTGGATTGGCTTCCGCTGTGCGATGACAAGAGTGGGAAGTCCCTATGGATTGGGTGGATATTAATGTATCTGAAAATTATATGAACTCAAATAAAAGCCCCTGTTAAAAAGGGGCTTTTTTGATATAAAAAAAATTATCTATGAAGATTGAAGAAATTTATGAAAAGTTTTTGCAATGCGAGGGTGTTGTTATCGATAGCCGGAAAAATGTAAATAAACAATTTTTTATATGCTTGAAAGGAGAAAATTTTAATGCCAATGCTTTTGCAAATGAGGTATTAGACAAAGGATCGGCCTGGGTCCTGATGGATGATATTTCGTATTATCAAGAAATTCATGATAAAAACAGGGTAATATTCGTGGATGATTCCTTGAAAGCAATGCAACAATTGGCGGCTTTACACAGGAAAAAATTAAATGTGCCCGTGGTGGCAATAGGAGGCAGCAACGGAAAAACTACCACCAAAGAATTGATAAAAAGTGTTTTGTCCCGACAATATGAGGTATTTGCAACGCCGGGCAATTTTAATAATCATATTGGGGTTCCCTTAAGCGTATTATCAATTCGTAGCGACGTTAAGCTTGCTATATTGGAGTTGGGAGCGAATCATGTTGGAGAGATTGAATTTTTGTGTGAGATAGCAGATCCGGATTTTGGTTTGATTACAAATATCGGAAAAGAACATCTTGAAGGATTCGGATCATTTGAAAATGTGATTAAAGCCGAAACCGAACTTTATAATCATATAAAATCCAAAGATGGCATCATATTTTTGAATCAAGACGATTCCATATTGGTTAATGCTGCCGAGGGAATGAAAAAAATATCGTATTCTTCCTCAAATCAGGATGCTTATGTATTTGGAGAGTTGATAACAAACAACCAATCACCTTTCTTAAAGATTAAATGGAAAAGCAAAGCCAATCAAATTCATGATCAAATCATCGAAACAAAATTGTTTGGAGAGTACAATCTTCACAATGTACTTGCAGCCATAACCGTGGGATTGTATTTTAAAATTTCACATGTAAATATCAATAAAGCCATCAGCGAATACTTGCCGGATAATCAAAGATCTCAATGGGTTACAACTACAAAAAATAACCGGTTGGTCATAGATTGTTATAATGCGAATCCTACAAGCATGCAGGCAGCAATTAGGAGTTTTGCAGGATTAAATATGCCCGATAAAATTTATATTTTGGGAGATATGCTGGAGCTTGGAGATTTTGCCGAAGAGGAACATGAAAAAATTTTAGAAACGCTTGACAATATTCAAGAAAAGAAAACTGTTTGGCTTGTTGGCAATGAATTTTTTAAATTTAAAAAGAAATTTCCCCAGTATGAGTTTTTCAAAAAAACAGAAGAATTAATCGAAAAAATAGGAAATATTGAACTTCAAGACAAAACTATCATATTAAAAGCATCAAGGGGGATACAATTGGAAAAATTGATCCCCCTTTTATGATGAAAAATTGGATTTAAGTTTAATCCTTCAAAATTGATCGGGAAATAACAATTTTTTGTACTTCGGAAGTGCCTTCATAAATTTGAGTTATCTTGGCATCTCTCATAAGGCGTTCCACATGGTATTCTTTTACATAACCATATCCCCCGTGAATTTGAACGGCTTCTACGGTGGTATCCATGGCCACTTTAGAAGCATATAACTTAGCCATAGAAGAAGCCATGTCGTAATTCAGTCCTTGATCTTTAAGCCATGCGGCCCGAAGAGTGAGCAATCGTGCTGCTTCTATTTGGGTAGCCATATCCGCCAATTTGAAAGCTATGGCCTGATGTTCGCAAATTGGTTTACCAAAGGCTTTTCGTTGCTTTGAATATGCCAAAGACAATTCATAAGCACCTGAGGCAATGCCCAAAGCTTGTGCTGCGATGCCGATCCTTCCGCCACTTAATACTTTCATGGCAAATTTAAATCCAAATCCATCTTCACCAATTCTGTTTTCTTTAGGAACCTTAACATCATTAAACATAAGCGTATGTGTGTCAGATGCCCGGATGCCCAACTTATTTTCCTTTGCACCAATGACAAAACCATCCATTCCCTTTTCGACGATAAACGCATTGATCCCTTTATGCCCTTTTTCGGGGTGGGTTTGAGCAATGACTAGGTAATAAGAAGCACTTCCACCATTGGTAATCCAATTTTTGGTACCGTTGAGCAAATAATAATCACCCATATCAATTGCGGTGGTTTTTTGTGATGTAGCATCAGAACCGGCTTCAGGTTCACTCAGGCAAAATGCGCCAAGTTTTTCACCACGGGCACAAGGAACAAGATATTTTTGTTTTTGCTCTTCTGTACCAAAAGTTTCTATTCCCCAGCAAAAAAGGGAGTTGTTGACCGACATAATCACCGCAACAGAAGCATCTACTTTGGCAATTTCTTCCATTGCGAGAACATACGAAATTGTATCCATTCCACTGCCACCATATTTAGGGTCGGTCATTATTCCTAAAAAACCTAGCTCGCCCAATTGTTTAACTTCTGCTTCAGGGAATATTTGTTTTTCATCCCTATCTATCACCCCCGGTTTTAAAACATTTTGAGCAAAATCCCTTGCTGCATCACGAACTTGTAAATGCTCTTCGGTTAATTTGAAATCCATTGCGACAAAAATTTTTTGATTCAGGGCAAATTTATCATAATTAAAATGTTTTTAAACAATTTGTGTAAAATTTTGCTTAAAACATTTTTCTGTGAAATAAAAAAAACAAAATTTGCCATAAAAATGAAAAAGAAATTCCGTTGCATAGGGATAATGTCCGGAACTTCGTTAGATGGGTTAGATCTGGCTCTGTGCGAATTTTACTCCGAACATTCAGGTTGGTCCTTTAAAATCCTTGCGTCCCGGACAGTAGAATACGAACCACACTGGAGACAATTTTTACAAAATTCGATGACTTTAACGGGTAAAGAATTGATAGAATTGGATATCAATTATGGAAGGTGGATAGCCCTTCAAATAGACAATTTTTTGCACAGCGAAGGTTTTAATGCCAACCAGATTGATGTGATCGGATCACATGGACATACTGTTTTTCACGCACCGGAAAAGAGCATTTCATTACAAATCGGACATGGAGCGGTAATCAGTGCCATGACCAACATAGATGTCGTTACAAGTTTCAGAAGTATGGATGTGGCAATGGGTGGACAAGGTGCGCCCTTGGTGCCCGTGGGTGATAAGTTATTGTTTGGACAATATGATGCATGCTTGAATCTTGGAGGGTTTGCCAACATTTCTTTTGATCTGGATGGAAAACGTATAGGATTTGATATTTGCCCGGTTAACATCATTCTAAATTACATAGCAGTAAAAAATGGTTATAATTTTGATAAGGATGGAAAGCTTGCTACTGATGGAGAAATAATACAAGATTTATTTTACGAACTTGAAAATCTGAATTTTTATTCTTTAGATCCGCCCAAATCCCTTTCCAAAGAATGGTTGGAAAAAAATGTTTTGCCTTTAGTGGAAAGATATTTAATTGATTATCCAACGAATGATATTATGGAAACAATCTACAGGCACATTGTTTCACAAATAAAAAAAATTACTTGCAAATATCACCTGTCAAGTGTGATGGTGACCGGAGGCGGTATAAAAAATAATTATTTAAGGACTTTGTTGCAATCGGTCGACAATGTGGAATTTATTGTTCCGGAAAGACAATTGGTTGATTTTAAAGAAGCTTTGGTTTTTGCCTTTCTGGCATTGTTAAATAAGTTGAATCAACCAAACGTTTGGTCAAGCGTTACCGGGTCAATTTGTGATCATATAGCAGGTGCATATTTTAAGGCACCCAAAAGAGCACTTGAATAATTTTTATACATTTGCCCAAACAATAAAAGAATGGTCATTGACGAACTGAAGAAATTTGAAGCCGAAGAGCCTGAAATAATATTTGAGTGGCATGACCGTGAAACCGGTGCCGAAGGTTGGGTGGTTATTAATTCATTGAGGGGTGGTGCAGCAGGTGGAGGCACAAGAATGAGAAAAGGACTGAATAAGCATGAGGTTGTTTCGCTTGCCAAAACGATGGAGATTAAATTTACTGTTTCGGGCCCACAAATAGGAGGGGCCAAATCCGGCATAAATTTCGATCCGGCCGACCCCAGAAAAAATGATGTATTGCAGCGTTGGTATAAAGCCATTCGCCCCCTTTTAAAAAATTATTACGGCACCGGGGGAGATTTGAATGTTGACGAAATACATGAGGTGATTCCTATCACAGCTTCTTTAAATATCTTACATCCGCAAGAAGGAGTTATCAATGGTCATTTTGACGGCTTATCCGGTGAGGATAAACGTAAAATGATCGGCAATTTGCAAAGTATAGTTTCCAAAGTTATTGTCGACCAACGGTATTCGCCGGATGTCCAAAAAAAATACACGGTTGCCGACATGGTAACCGGCTGGGGTGTTTCCGAATCTGTCAGAATTTATTTGGAAAAAACCGGTCAAACCAATGAAGGGAAGAAGGTGATTGTGCAAGGATGGGGCAACGTGGCATCGGCAGCCGCATATTATCAAAGTTTATTGGGAGCCAAAATAGTAGGTATCATTGACAGGGAAGGGGGGTTAATAAATGAAAAAGGGTTCGATCATCAAGACATAAGAAAGTTATTTCTCGAAAAAAAGGGCAATCGTCTGCATTCGAACGAACTTTTAACGTTTGAAGAAATAAATCGTAAGATTTGGGATGTAGAGGCCGATATTTTTTTACCTTGCGCAGCTTCAAGAATTGTGTCTTTGGAACATTTGGAAAGATTGAAAAAAGTCGGAGTGAAAATGATAGCATCAGGAGCTAATGTTCCTTTTAATGACCCGGAAATTTTTTATGGTCCTACCATGCAATGGGCCGACCGGAATTTTACTTTAATTCCGGACTTTATTGCCAATTGTGGAATGGCGCGTACATTTGCATTTTGCATGCAACCCATAGAAAATTTTGATGACGAAGCAATTTTTTCGGATGTAAGCAAAACCATTGAAAAAGCTATCGATGAAGTTTTGACTTTGAATAATAAAGAAACTTTGTTTTCACAAACAGCATTTCAAATCGCATTGCAAAAATTAAAAAACAATCAGCATGAATTGGTTAGATAGAGTTTTTTTAGGTAATACAGTTGAGGATTATTTATGGTTTGCCGGCTGGATTTTGTTGGCATTCATCATCAAACGCAGATTGTCAAATTTTATCATCTTTACTTGTTACAAGTTGTTGAAAAAATATACTGAAGAAATTCCGTTGAGTGATTTTCGGAATCTTCTTGGCAAACCTATCATGGATTTTATCTTGTTGATTTTTGTTTATCTTGCCTTTAATCATCTCTCATTTCCACCATCTTGGGATATTGAGCCCGAAAGCAAATTAGGCATAAAAAATATTCTTCATACCATTTACGGTTTGGTCATTGGTTATGTGATATTGAGAATTTTAATGAAAGCGGTCGACGGGTTGGGCTTGATTTTGATGAAACGTGCCGAAAAAACCGAAACCAAAACAGATGACCAAATTATCCCTTTTTTGGTGGATTTATTGAAAATTTTGGTAGTCGTTTTTGTCGGGTTAATTATTTTAAGTACGGTTTTTAATATAAATATAGGAACATTGGTGGCAGGAATCGGAATAGGCGGATTGGCTCTTGCCATGGCATCTAAAGAAACGTTGGAAAACATGCTTGGCTCGCTGGTTATATTTTTGGATAAACCATTTGTCGTGGGCGACTTGATCACTATCAATGGTATAACAGGGGTGGTAGAAAAAGTTGGTATCCGGAGCACGAGAATTAGAACACTTGAGAAAAGTTATTTAACTATTCCAAATAAAAAACTGGTCGATTCAGAATTGGATAATTTAACTTTACGGACTTTCAGAAGAGTAAGATTTAATGTTGGAGTTACTTATGGCACAAAAGCGGAGCAAATAAAAAAAATTGTTGAAGAGATTCAAAAATACATAGACGATCATCCTCACACCAATCAAGACGGCGTAGTGAGGTTTCATGAATTTGGAGACAGTGCACTTCTGATCCTTGTACAATATTTTATCGACACAATGGATTGGAATGTATATCTGCAAATAAGGGAAGAAATTAATTTTAAAATAATGGAAATTGTCGAAAAGAATGGAAGTTCTTTTGCTTTTCCTTCAACGTCGGTTTATATAGAAAAAATGCCATCGGCTTTCTTAAAACAATAAATATAAAAAACTATGATGGAAATTTTAATGATTGCCGTTTTTGTTATTGGCTATCTTGCCATAGCCCTGGAACATCCTATCAAGGTAGATAAAGCAGCAAGTGCTTTGCTTACCGGAGTGTTGTGCTGGACTATCTACATGTTGTTTGCTCACGAAGTTGTTGACATAAGCCGGCTTCCACAATCTTTCCTGACCTATGTCAATGAGTTGGGGAGGAATTTCACAAAACACGAGTTAATTACATATTATGTGGGCGAATATCAAATTCTGCACTATTTGGGAGAGATTGCTTCCATATTGTTTTTCTTGATGGGAGCCATGACTATTGTCGAGTTAATTGACGCTTATGAGGGTTTTTCGATTATTACTGACAGAATAACAACTAAAAATAAAGTCAAATTGCTTTGGGTTACCGGTTTTTTGACGTTTTTTCTTTCTGCCATTTTGGATAATTTGACTACTTCCATTGTGATGGTTTCATTGTTGAAAAAATTAATTGCCGATAAAAAAGAAAGAATGTTTTTTGCCGGCATGGTGGTTATTGCCGCAAATGCGGGGGGGGCCTGGTCGCCCATAGGTGATGTTACCACAACCATGCTATGGATTGGCGGACAAATTACGGCTGCCAATATCATTAAAACGCTCATTCTTCCCAGTATCGTTTGTTTGGCTATTCCATTGATTTATTTATCCTTCACCATGAAGGGAAACATTCAACCGGTAAAAAATACCGAATCGCATAAAAAACCTATCAAAGAAAGCCACAAAAAAATTATATTCAGCTTGGGAGTAGGAGGATTGATATTCGTGCCGGTATTTAAAACACTTACACATTTGCCCCCATATATGGGTATGTTGTTTAGCTTGGGAATATTATGGGTTGTGTCGGAGATATTAAATCACCGGGCAGACCAATCCAAACATTCGGCTTATAAAGTTATTGATGTTTTAAAGAAAATTGATACTCCAAGCGTGTTGTTTTTCCTGGGAATACTTTCGGCAATCACCGCATTGGAATCTACAGGCATTTTACATCATCTTGCAGTAAAATTGGACGAATGGATCCCCAATCAAAACATTGTGGTATTGACAATAGGATTGTTGTCTTCTATAGTTGATAATGTTCCTTTGGTGGCTGCATCCATGGGAATGTATGATTTTCCTACCGATCATGTATTTTGGGAGTTTATAGCTTATGCTGCAGGTACGGGCGGAAGTGCACTGATTATTGGGTCAGCTGCAGGTGTGGCTGTGATGGGTATCGAGAAAATTGATTTTATTTGGTATCTAAAAAAAATGACCTTGCTGGCATTACTGGGCTATTTTGCCGGTGCCATTGTGTATATTTATACACACCATTGGTTTATTATTGAATCAGCGCAGGTGATGCCATGATAATCAAATTCAATAACGTATAAAAACAGGATATCAATATACCAAGCAATAAAAAAATGCATAATTTCGTTAAACATTAAATAATTGAATTATATGAAATTACCGGTGATCTTGCAAATTCAAATGACGGGAGATTCCTTAGGAGCAGTGGCTGAAGTATCTCGTGTGGAAACTATATCAGTATGGGAATTAATCATGATGGGTGGATGGTATATTATGATACCCATGGGATTGATGTCGATGTTTGCGGTGTATATCATCATTGAAAGAATGATAGCCATTAACAAAGCTCAAAAAGAAGATCCCAACTTTATGATGCAGATAAAAGATTATATTCTTGACGGAAAAATAGAATCGGCATTAAATCTCTGTAAAATGAATCAAAGTCCTGTTGCCAGAATGGTGGAGAAAGGCATATCCAGATTTGGCCGTCCCTTGAACGATATAAAGACAGCTATTGAAAATACGGGAAAATTGGAGGTTGCAAAACTGGAAAAATCCTTGTCCTGGCTGGCGACCATATCAGGAGCCGCTCCCATGTTGGGTTTCTTAGGGACAGTTTTAGGAATGATAAAAACATTTCATGACATGTATACGGCCGGTAACGAAGTGGAAATTGCCAACCTTGCCGGAGGCATTATGCAGGCCATGGTGACAACGGCCACAGGTTTGGTCATTGGTATCATTGCCTATGTGGGATACAATGTATTGGTGGCACGTGTCGAAAGAGTGGTGTACAAACTAGAAGCCCGTATTATGGAATTTATGGATTTATTGAACGAACCTGTCAAATAACTTCTTATGAGCTTAAGAACGCAATCAAAAATAAAAGCGGAATTCAGCATGGCATCCATGACTGATATTGTGTTTCTTTTATTGATATTTTTTATAGTGATTTCTACCTTGATTACACCATACGGATTAAACGTTGTTTTACCTAAAAGCAAGCAAAAAACCAATAATCCTAAAACAGTCACTATTGTCATAACTGCAGACGGCAAATTCTTTTTGAATGGTAAAGAATTTCCGATTGAAACTTTGGAAGAGCAGCTTAAACCAATCATGGCGCAAAAAGAAAATCCCGGTATAGTTTTAAAGGCCGACGAAATGGTCCCTCATGGTTTTGTCGTGAAAATTATGGATATAGCGGCAAGAAACAAATATAAACTCGTCATTGCCACAAGTCCAAAATAAGATAAAGCATGGCTGTTTTAGAAAAAAAAGAAGAAAAAGTTAGTTTAATCATTACTATCGTTGTTCATGTGGCATTAATTTTATTGTTTATGTATGTCGGGTTGAAACATATTGAGCCAATTCCCGAGCAAGGAATAGTGGTGGATTTTGGATACGACAATACGGGTATGAACATACAAGAAAACGAGCCGCAACCTCAATCACAAAACACTCAACCGCCAGTAAGTCCGGAAACCGAAGAAAATATTCTCACTCAAGATGAACCTGAATCAATAGAATTGCCAAAGGAAAAAAACAAGCCGGATAAAAAGGTGGATAAAAAGAAAGAAAAAACAGAAGAAGAAAAAGTGAAAGAAGAACTCAAAAACTTACTCAATACCTGGAAAAAAAATCAAAATACCGGTAAACCGGCTGATGAAGGAAATACAGGCCGGCCGGGAAATCAAGGAGAACAAGATGGCGATCCTAACTCCGGTCAGTTTAGTGGCGGAGGAAATGGCAGCAACATCAGCTATTCACTAAATGGACGTACCGTAAAATCATATCCTTCAATCGATGACGATTCCCAAGAGCAAGGTATTGTGGTGGTGGAGATATGGGTTGATCGTGATGGTCGTGTGGTGAGGGCAAAGCCCGGTTACAGAGGGTCAACCACCACAAGTCCGGTTTTGTATAAAAAAGCCACTGAAGCTGCATTAAAAACAAGATTCTCCGTTAAAGCGGATGCTCCGGAAGAACAACGAGGCACCATTACTTTCCGTTTTATCCTCAATTAATTTATGAATACTTACAAAGAAGTATTGGATTATCTTTACTCATGTCTGCCGATGTTTCAAAGGGTAGGCGCCCCTGCATATAAAGCTGATCTGTCATTGACAGTGGCTTGGATGGATATTCTCGGCCATCCTTATAGAAGATTTCCTGTAATACACGTTGGAGGGACAAATGGAAAAGGTTCGGTGACGCATTATTTAGCGTCTGTGTTGCAAGAAGCCGGATACAAGACGGGATTATTTACCTCACCACACTTGATTGACTACAGAGAAAGAATCAAGATTGACGGAAAATGGATAGATGAAAATTATATAATCGAATTTGTTAAACGCTATAAAAAAGAAGTTGATACGCTTAAATTATCATTTTTTGAATGGACTACCGGTTTGGCATTTCAATATTTTGCCGATCAACAAGTGGATGTTGCAGTGATAGAGGTGGGAATGGGGGGAAGGTTAGATTCTACTAATGTAGTTGATCCGGTAGTTTCTATCGTCACGAATGTTTCTTTTGATCATCAGCAATTTTTGGGAGATACATTGGAGAAAATTGCTTTTGAAAAAGCAGGGATTATCAAACCATCGAAGCCATTTTTATTGAGTGAAGATGATGCAAATTACAGCCATGTTTTCAAAAAAATTGCATTAGAAAAAAAAGCCCCTTTTTATACAGCGAGTTTATGGAAGAATTCTTTCGAAAATCAAATCCCGGCAGACATTTTAAAAGATTTGCCGGATTTTCAACGAAAAAATTTACTTTGCGTTTGGGCAACAAAAGAAATTATCAAAGATAAATTTTCTATAGACCTGCCGGAATTTGTATCTGGTGTCAGGAATGTTTCAACCAACACAGGTTTCAGGGGCAGGTTTGAAAAATTGAGTGAAAAACCTTTGATATTTATAGATGTTGCTCATAATGAAGCCGGCATCAAAGAATTATTGCAAAACATTCAAAAATTTCCGGACAAGAAGGTGTCAATTGTATTTGGGGTTGTCAAAGATAAAGATGTTGGTAAGATAGCAGGGTTGCTTCCGGTTGAATATACCTATTACTTATGTAAACCTGATGTTCCAAGGGGATTGCCTGTTGAAGAGTTGGCAAAACATTTCCGGGGGTTGGGTTTTAGATGTTTTGCAACGCCTGTTGAAGCTCTTAAAGCAGCCATTGAAGAAGCTGATCAAAAGACACTTATTGTAGCCACAGGCAGCTTTTTTGTAGTTTCCGACATTTTGCTGGCGTTGCAAAACGACTTAATCTCTCCGACTCAAAAGGGAAATGTAATATAACAAAGTTGCCAATGAGCCCAATGCTGCCACAACATATGTCAAAGCAGCCCAGGTAAGGGCTTCTTTAGCCTGACTGTATTCAGAGGATGTGACAATGCCTCTTTGTTTGATCCACACTAAAGCTCTTCTACTGGCGTCGAATTCTACAGGTAATGTGACAAAAGCAAACAAGGTCATAATGCCGTAAGTGGCAATAATGACATACAATACCAAGTCGATGGGTATTGTGCCGTAAATAAGAAATCCTCCAAAAATACTCAATATCACAATGATATTTAAAATTTTGGCACTTGCATTTTGAAGAGGCACTAAGGCACTGCGCAGTTTCAACATAGAGTAGGCCGTAGCATGCTGAATGGCATGACCGGTTTCGTGGGCAGCAACAGCCGCCGCCGCCGCATTACGTCCATAATACACATCATGGCTCAGATTGATCGTTTTATTGATTGGGTTGTAATGATCGGTTAATTCTCCTTCAACACTGATGACTTTCACATCGGTAATATTGTGGTCGCGAAGCATCGCTTCGGCAATTTCTTTGCCTGAAAGAGGTTGCGAAAGCTGCATTTGAGAAAATTCTTTGAATTTCGAGCGCAGCTTCCAACTAACATACATGCTGACAATCATGGTGATGATGCCGATCAGCAATATTCCACCGTCATATATGAACAACAACATAATTTTTAATTTTTAATTTATAGATCAATGCTTTTCAAGATTTATGCCGTTTGCATTTATCATGACAAAAGTAAAAAATGAAAGTCAAATTGACATACATTTAACGTCAATTAAGAAGAAATAAATGGCATTATTATCATAAAGAGTAATGATTTCAATCAAAACAAAAGAATACCGAGAGAAAAAATTATCATGCCTATAAACATCAGCATGGTGCTGTAAGGAAGAATGTCTTTTGCGGGTAACTTAGTAATTCCCAATAACGGAATAGCCCAAAATGGTTGTAGCATGTTTGTTAATTGATCTCCATAAGCAAAAGCAAGTATGTTTTTAGACAGATCACTGCCTGTTTCGATGCAAGATTGAATAATGATGGGTGCTTGTATTGCCCATTGACCGCCTCCACTGGGAACAAAAAAGTTGACAATGGCAGAATTGATGAATGTGAAGAATGGCAAAGATTGAGGAGAGGACCATTCCACGATCTGACGGCTGATAACTTGCACCATTCCACTGTCTTTCATCAAACCCATGATGCCAAAGTAAAAAGGAAATTGCAATAAAATTCCGGCCGATCCTCCAATTGCATCATCAATGGCATGTTGAATTTTTTTCAAAGAACCATGAAACCAAAAGATCAACGCCAACAAAAAAAAGTTAATCAGATTAGGCGGAAAGGCAAATGTAATTTTTTCAGGCAGGATGAAATATTGCAATACGAGATAAACAAAAATAATCATTCCAATGATTTTTCCTAAAAAAGGCCAATCTTCGATGGCTTCTATTCCAGAAACAGATCGGGATTGAACCGGAGTAAATTTGACCTGAAATTTTTGATTGGCAATAGATACCGGTTCGGTGCGTCCCAAAATATAAAAAAATGAAGGAATGAACACTAAAGATAAAATTGAAACAAAAAGGTTTTGCCAGGAAAACACCGTGTCAGTATACGAAATTAAATCCGGGAGATTTGATAGTACATCTTCCGGCAACATTCCTACCATGAGTTTTTGAAGATGTCCATATTCAGAAACTTTCGAAAGCGATGATCCGGATATGCCTTGATGCCAAATCATAAGACCAGAATAACCTGCTGCAGCAATTAAAGGATAGTTGACGGGTATATTGTTTGATGCTGCGTATTCATATGATTTTCTGGCCATCACTGCCCCTATGATTAAACCAAAACCCCAGTTGAACCATGCCGAAAGGCAGGCCAGCAATGCCGTAACTGCTGCCAAAGATGCATTGCTATGAAAATGCTTTAGCAACGATTTAATTTTTCGTTCAAAAAATGGTGAAATGGCAAGAGCATGTCCAAACGTAAGCATGACCATCATTTGAAAGGCAAACTCCAACATTGGACCATTCCAGAAACCTTTCTCCCAGGAATTAAATGAATTTATCAATGCCTCATAACCGTTGTTTCCATTTGAGATAAACATTCCAATCGAAGCGATAAAAACGATCACTGTAAGAATGATGGCAAGCATGAAGGGAGAAGGAAAAAAACGTTGAAAAAAATCGTGATATAGACCGGAAATTTTTTTCATTTTGGTAAGATGGGTTAACTACAAGCCAACAAATATAACCAAGCTTCTTTAATTTTCTTTTGTCGAATGAGCATTTGGGCGTGTTTGTGCATTTCTTCAATGGTTCCGGGAATAGTGGTCAGATAATGTTTTTTATATTGGTCAACATCATGAGAATCCGGTAATTGGTCACAATCTGCTAATTGGGCCAGATCATTGTGAGTAAGCACTTTGCTTTGAGCAATGGATTGGGGCAATTGGTCTATGCCTATACCCAAACGGTTCATTGGTTTTTCAACTTCAAAAAGTGCATCACCTTGCGCTCTGCAATACCAATTGCCTCCCATTCGGGCTACTAAGTCAATTTTGAACGGGTCGATTTTACCTTCTTTATTTAACACTGCAGGGTTAATATGAAAACGCAAAACTTCGCAAACAATCAAGTTTCCTGCTCCTCCACCTGCACCCAATTCTATAACTTGATTGACTTTGCATTCAAATTGAACAGGGCTTTCCTTTACACGTGGAGGTCTGATGCATTCAGAAGCCACGGGGGTGAAACCCGCTTTTTCAAATTCGTTGATTTCTGACGGATATTCCGCCGATGCGAGTGACATTGGGTAGACCATCTTATAATTGACAATATTAATAACCACTTCGGCTATTTCTTTTACATTGTCAAACGTGTTTTTCGTGGCACCCGTCCGCCCGCTTCGTGCAGGTGAAAAAACCAATATCGGTGGATTTGCACTAAATACATTGAAAAAACTAAAAGGAGCCAAATTCACATTGCCGTTTTTATTTATGGTGCTTGCAAAAGCAATCGGCCTGGGACTAATGGCACCTAAAAGCAATTGATGTAAATCGGGAACTTTTAAATTTTTAGGGTCGTAAGTTATCATATTCTTTAACTTTGATGCAAATTTGGAGTAAAACAATCAATTTTTAAAATCATATTATTTAAAATTTGTTTTTTAAGTCATTAATTTTTCCGATGATTATGAAAATATGTATTATTGATTATGGCATGGGGAATTTGCATTCTGTTAACAAGGCCTTTAGACGTTTACAAATGGAAGTAACGGTATCGTCAGACCCAAAAGATATAGAGCGTGCCGATAAACTGGTTTTACCCGGCGTAGGGCATTTTTCCAGAGGAATGGACAATTTAAACAAATTGGGTTTAATCGGTGTTTTAAATTATCAAGTGATTGAAAGAAAGAAACCTGTATTGGGCATTTGTTTAGGAATGCAATTGATGACACAATACAGCGAAGAAGGAGCATGTAGGGGATTGGCCTGGGTGCCGGCCTTAACCAAAAGATTTCCTGACGTAGGTATAAGAATTCCTCATATAGGATGGAATAATATAGAACCCGCATCAAGTCATCCTTTGTTGCATAACATTTTACCTACTATGCGTTTTTATTTTGTTCATTCATATTATGTGATCTGCGATGACCCGACATGGGTAGGAGCAACTACAAAATATGGTATCGAATTTCATAGTGTAGTGGTAAATGACAATATTATGGGTGTGCAGTTTCATCCCGAAAAAAGCCATGGAGACGGCTTACACTTGCTGGAAAACTTCTTAAAATTATAAGAAATATGTTTATACCAAGAATAATTCCCATTTTGTTGATGAAAAACGGCGGCCTTGTAAAGACGGTAAAATTCTCAAATTCTGTTTACGTAGGTGATCCAATGAATGCCGTAAAGATTTTCAATGAAATGGAGAGTGACGAATTGATATTTCTGGATATCTTGGCAACAGTCGAAAAGCGTAAACCAAATCCACAATTGATTAGAAAAATTTCAGAAGAGGCATATATGCCATTTGCATTTGGAGGAGGGATATCGTCTTTTGATGATGTAAAAGAAGTGTTAAAAAACGGTGCCGAGAAAGTTGTGTTTGGAGCGGCCCTGTTTGAAAATCCTGACGTGATTCGTGCAACAGCCGAACATTTTGGGAATCAAAGTGTAATTGTGTGTATAGATGTAAAAAAAAATTGGCTGGGTAAAAAAACGGTCAGGATAAGAAATGCAAGACAAAAGGTTGACATGAGCGTGATAGAAGCTGCCCGTATGGCTGAAAATTTGGGCGCCGGAGAAATTATGATTCAATCAGTTGACTTGGATGGAACGATGAAAGGCTATGATTTGGAATTGATCAGGCAAGTGAGCGAAAATGTCAAAATACCTGTAATCGCCGCAGGGGGATGCGGTAATTTGCAAGATTGCCATAAAGCCATAGAAGCCGGAGCATCTGCAGCTGCAGCAGGAAGTATCTTTGTGTATCACGGTCCCCGCAGAGGGGTGTTGATCAATTACCCTACACGTAAAGAAATTCAAGAGATTTTCAGTAGAAAGTGATATGAGTCATATCTACATACATATACCTTATTGCGAAAGAGCTTGTCATTACTGTGATTTTCATTTTTCTACCCGAAAGAAAACAATAGGGCAGATGATCAAAGCCATGCAAATGGAGATTGATCAGAGAAATGAAATACCCCGTCAATCTGTTTTGAATACGATTTATTTCGGGGGAGGCACTCCTTCATTGCTCACATCCGAACAAACAGAATTGTTGTTAGATACACTTCGTTTAAAGTATATCATAGCCGGTGACACTGAAATAACCCTTGAAGTTAATCCCGAACATGTATCCAAAACCAGGGCACTTGAATGGAAACAATTGGGAATTAACAGGATTAGTTTAGGCGTACAAAGTTTAGACAATGATACTTTAAGAAAAATGAATCGCATGCATGATGCGTCACAGGCCATTGATGCTATAGAGACATTGTTTGCAGTGGGTTTTGAGAATGTAAGCGTGGACATAATTTTTGGAATGACAGGAAAAGATAAATACTTATCTTCATTGAAATATCTATTGTCCTTGCCGATAAAACATTTCTCTGCCTATCAATTAACCATTGAGCCACAGACGTATTTTGGTTATTTGCAAAAAAAAAATAAACTTAAAAATATCGCAGATGATGCAGATCTGGTTGACATGTTTTATTTAACCCGGGAATTGGCCTTAAAAAATGGTTTTGAACATTATGAAATTTCCAATTATGCAAGAGGGCAAAATTTTCGTTCGCGACATAATTTATCCTATTGGCAAAGGGAAACATATACAGGTATAGGTCCATCCGCACATTCTTATTTCAATGGACACCGAAGGTGGAATATTGCGAATAATCCATTGTATATCAGAAGAATAAATGAAGGTCAACAATATTTTTCTATAGAAGAGCTAAGCAATAATCAAGTGAAAAATGAAGTTATTTTAACATCATTGCGTTTGAAAGATGGAATAAACCTTCAATTTTTTGATGAAGCAGACAAACAAAAAATTTTAAAAAACAGTGAAAATTATCTCAAAGACGAGTATTTGAAATTGGAACAAAATTTTTTGAAACTAACAGAAAAAGGGTTAATTTGGACAGATAGAATTACACAAGATTTGTTTTTTGTATGAAACTCTATTTTAACATTGGAGATCAAAATTATATGATAGATACAAATGAACCATTGGATATATCTCTGCCATTGACTTTTGACAGAAAAAATGTTACGGCATGGGGAATGCCGCCTCCGGAAGCAAAACCCATAGTTGCAGGAAAATTTGTTGGAAGCGTTGAAAAAGGGGCGCCTGTAAACTTTTTCACATATACTCTTGCCCCACATGCACATGGTACGCATACAGAATGTGTCGGACACATTACAGAGGAGATGCAAAGCATTCAAAATGTGCTAAAACATCAATTTTATATTGCAAAGCTTATTACGGTTGATCCTGAAAATATAAAAGAGGATAAAGTATTGACAGCTCAAAGCTTAAAGATGGCATTAGAGGAAACCCCTCAATTTGTAGAGGCATTGATAATACGAACCTTACCTAATGGCGAAGAAAAAAAATATTTTCAATACAGTGGAAAAAATCCCGTGTATATTCATCATGATGCCATGGAATTAATTTCAGATATGACTAATATTTTGCATCTTTTGGTGGATATGCCATCGGTAGACAGGGAAGAGGATCAAGGAAAACTATTGGCACATAAAATTTTTTGGTTGAAATACCCTCATTTGACATTAAAACGTACCATCACCGAGTTGATATATGTTGACAATAAGATTGTTGACGGTATTTATTTGCTTCATCTTGGGATTTCTCCCGGCGAATTGGATGCTGTTTCGTCAAGACCGGTAATTTATTCGATAAACCCATTGTAAAATTCTACAAAAGTTTTATTTTTGTATTATTATTCAATCCTGCAACTATGTATAAACTTGACCACATAGACAAAAAAATATTGGAAATTTTACAGGCAAATGGAAAAATAACCAATGCGAAATTGGCTGAAATGATAAACCTTTCGCCTGCGCCCACTTTAGAAAGAGTGAAAAAACTTGAAAAAGCAGGCATGATAAAAGGTTATTACGCAAAAATTGATGAGAGAAAATTAGGATACGGAATTGTTGCATATATGCTGGTTTCTGTCATCAGACAAGAAGATAGGGATGAAAAATCTTTTTACAATCGCATAAAGAATCTTCATGAAATAGTGGAATGTCATCAAATTACCGGACCGGCAGATTATTTAATTAAGTTATACTTAAAGGATATGGATGAATTTGACATGTTTGTGAGGGAAAAATTGACCAATATGGAATGTGTGCTTCAAACACAAACGATGATAGTCATCAAAACCTATAAAGAAAATCAACCTATCATTTTAACAGATGATTCGAAAACGCTTGATGGGGTTAATTCTTTGAAATATGACTAAATGAATGAAGTAAAAAGTTGACAGGAAATTTAAATTGCTTCACATTAAAATGCTTATAAATAAAAGGTTTCGGAAAGTATTGCCATCATTTTGAAGTTTTTTTATCCGGTTATTTTATGGCGAAATAAAAAAGGGCCTTGAATAAGGCCCCTTAATTTTTAATGAAAAATATCAATGTATTAATCTACATTACTTTTACCGGTGATGAATTTATTTCTTTCGCTTATTGAGGGTTTGTTGTCTCCGTCAGCATCCACATTCATATCGGAAATTTCAAAACCGCTCGCAGGGATGGTAGTGTTTTTTTGACGTTTAAAAGCTGAAACTTTTTCAAATTCTTCGATTTTGTTGTATGATTTGCTACGGTTGATTTTGTTTAATAATTCGCGCATTTTGTTGTTAACCTCCTCTTGTGTTCCCGGTTTATGGCTTTTTACAAGATCTTCTTTATTTCGTTGCATTGATTTTTCAATGAATGATTCATCATTGCTTATATTTTTGACAGGTGAGGTGGAAAATCCCGTTTCGGGGGTATTACTATTATTGTCTGATATGCGCGGGGATTCAATTTCGGGTATTTCCACATCTTCGTCAATACTTACCACTGTAGTTTTTTCCGTTTTATTGATTGTATCGGGTGTATCATTGAGTGTTTTCACCTTAATGTTTTGTTCTGCTGTTTCTTTAAAATTGTGTTGATGATTAAAGCCAGTTGCAATAACTGTAACAGAGAGTTTGTCTTCCAAATGATCATCAAAACCATTTCCCCAAATGATATTGGCGTTATCTCCTGCTTTTTCTGTGATGTAGTCGGTAATTTCAGCGATCTCATCCATAGTAAGTTCATAATCACCGCTACCGGACAAAATGTACAATAAAATACTGCCGGCTCCGCTGATATCATTGTCATCTAATAATGGCGAATCAAGAGCCATGGTGATTGCTTCAATTGCTCTGTTTTCACCGGAAGCCATTCCGGTGCCCATGATGGCAGTGCCACCGTTTTTGGTGACAGTTTTTACGTCCTCAAAATCTACGTTGACATATCCCGGAACGGTGATGATTTCTGCAATACTTTTGGCTGCATTGCAGAGTATGTCGTCGGCTCTTGAAAATGCGTCGGTAAAACGAAGGTTACCATATACTTCTCGAATTTTGTTATTGTTGATTACTAAAAGCGTGTCTACATTTTCTCTCATTTCCCTCAGGCCTTCTTCTGCATAAGCGATTCTCTTCTTGCCTTCAAAAGAAAAAGGCATCGTAACGATTCCAACTGTTAAGATTCCCATTTCTTTGGCGGTTTTTGCAATAATTGGTGCTGCTCCGGTACCTGTTCCACCACCAAGACCTGCAGTGATAAACACCATTTTGGTATTTTCTTTCAAGATAGCCTCAATAGTGTCTATAGATTCGATAGCCGCATTGCGCCCGACTTCCGGGTTTGATCCTGCTCCACGTCCCTCGGTCAATGATTCTCCCAAACAAATTTTGTTGGGAACAGGACTTATGTTTAATGCTTGTTTGTCGGTATTGCAAATGTAAAATTCTACATCTTTAATACCTTTTTTAAACATATGATTGACTGCATTGCAGCCACCACCGCCTACACCAATAACTTTGATGATTGACGCATTGTTGTTGATCATTTCCATTTCCATAATTGTATGTTTTTTTAATTATTAATCCATCAAAAGATCTAAAAATCTTTGAATAAAACTTTTTTGAGTTTTTGTTGTTTCTTCGTTGAGGTTCTTTACCTCACCGGTTTGATTTTCGTTTTCATTATTGTTTTGAGTGTCGTCTTTTTCCGAGAAGTCGTTTTCACTTTCCGTAATATCTTGATCGGCTGATATTACTACATCTTGTTTGGGTATTTGGATTTTCTCATTTTTAATGTCTGCATGATGTTCTGTGTTTGTGTCTTCTATTTTTTTTGTTTTTTCAAGTTTTTGTAAACCACGCAACACCAAACCGACAGAAGTGGCATAAATGGGACTGTTCAGAACTTCCGGTGCATTCATGGTCAAATATTCGTTTGGTAGTCCCAAACGAACAGCAAGACCGGTGTTTAGTTCAAAAAGATGTTTGATATTTTTCATTAAAGAACCGCCGCCCGTCAACACAGCGCCGGCACCTAACCTTTCTTTATAGCGGCTGATCTCAATTTCGTATTGAACAAAATCAAAAATCTCTTCTAATCTTGCCCGGATAATTGCAGATAAGGTGGAAAACTGTATTTGTTTGGGTTGACGACCTCGAATGCCGGCTATGGATATTGTGTAATCTTCCATTTCTTTTGTGTAAATGGCACTTCCAAATTTTATTTTTAGATTTTCTGCATCTCTTTCCAAAATATTTAATTCTTGATGTATGTCAGATGTAATGATATTTCCTCCAAATGGAATTACGGCTGTATGTCTTAATATACCTTTATAGAAAATAGCCACATCTGTTGTGCCTCCTCCAATATCAACCAAGACAACTCCTGCTTCTTTTTCATCTTCAGACAAAACCGATTCAGATGAAGCCAATGGCTCAAGATCCAAAGCCACTACATTCAATCCTGCCAATTCAACAGATTTTACAATGTTATGAATGGCAGAGACGTGCGCTTGAACGATATGAAATTCGGCTTCCAATCTCGAACCTCTGTAACCCACGGGGTTTTCGATGTTTTGTAATGTATCTACCGAGTATTCTTGTGGTATGACGTTGATTATTCTCCATCCTTCTTCAACATTCAATTTATACATGTCGTCAATAAAACTTTTCACGTCTTCTTCCGTGATAAAATCTTTGTTTGGGTCAAGAATTTTCGAAGCACGATTGGTCGAAGTTTGAATATGTTGACAAGCAATGCCAACGTGCACATCTTTTATTTCTATACCACATTCTTTTTCGGCGAGGCTTACGGCTGTTTTAATCGACTCCATGGTTTGTTGTATGTTATTTACCATGCCTCTGTGAACGCCAATGGAACGGGACTGTCCCATGCCAAGGATTTCGAGTTTGCCGTTTTCGTTCATATATCCGGCAATGCATACAATTTTAGTTGTTCCAATGTCCAACCCCACGACAACTTTTCCGGGGTCAACATTCACAGGTTGTTTTTCTTTGTTTTCCATATTTATTTGCAAATTATTTGATTATTATATTTTAAATTTATTTCTTGGTATTTGCTCCAGCCCACTACCGGTAGGGCTTTTTGGTAAAAAATCATCAGTTTCGTAAACTTCCCGCTTAACGGGTATGGTTTTCCCAATACAATTGTATGATTTCCAATGCTTCCCATCAACTCATATTCAAAATCTTTATTAACATGTATTTGTTGAATTTGTTTATTCCAAAAAGGTTTTGAATAGATAAAATGTGCCAAATCATAAATTTCTTTCCATTGTGTATATTGCTTTGAGCTGTCGTGTGATGCTTGTTTCAATATGTTAAATGGAGTTTGGCTGTCTATGATTACATTACCATTTACAACAAGTACTCTTGCCGTATATTTTTCTGACTTGGGTGCGAAACTGCCGTCATCGTTTAAGTAAAACATTTCGTTTTTTTGGTTATAAATTTTGGCGATAGGATTTATTTGATAAATGTCGGCATATAGAGTTCCGTCTACTCCTAAATATACTTCGGCATTTTTGATGTGTGGATAAGATTCAAGATATTTTTCAAGTTTTGCCGGATCGATTTCTGCTATATCTTTGGGCATCTCGCCTTTTGGAAAGAGCAGTTGATCGACAATTTCTTTATCAATAAAATGATGATTGTTGGAATAATCAATATGTATGAATTTTTGCCTGATGACGGTTTTGTGATATTGTAAATACACATAAATATAAAATCCCAGGGATATTGAAAGAATCAATAATCTTAATACGGCTACAATATATTTTTTTCTTTCAATTTTCATATCTTTTTAAAATTTCAGGAATGAGTAGGTCAATATTTCCTGCACCTATTGTTAAAACTATATCGCTTTTTATTTTGTCAAAATTCACTAACAATTTTTCCGGAGTCATTAATCGTGCATTTGGATTTTTCATGATTTTTATCAAGTGTTCGGAGGTTAGTCCTGCCGAAGGTTTTTCTCGGGCAGGATAAACCGGAAGTATCACAGGTATGTCTGCCTTATCCAATTCTTGTGCGAATTCGTTTAGGAAATCTCTTGTCCTGGAATATAAGTGTGGTTGAAAAATGGCTGTTATGGTCTTCCCGGGATATAATTCTTTTACGGTGTTTATCAAAGCATTGATTTCTTTGGGATGATGGGCATAATCGTCAATCCAAATAAAATCCTCCGTTTTAATGATGTATTCAAATCTTCGTTTAACACCTTTGAATGACGATACTGCTCCTGAAATGGTTTCCGGAGGAATATTATGAAAATATGCAAGGGCTGCGGCAGCAGTAATATTTTCTCTGTTATGCTGCCCATGCAATAAAGTGTGTATGTCTATAGTGGTATTGTCCGGCAAGCTGATGACAAAATTTGTGATGCCGTTGTCTATACGAACATTACTAATTTTGATAGTGGCTTTTTCTGAAATTCCATACGATAGAATTTTTTTGTTTTTAAGTGGTTTAAACAGTTCCGAAAAATTTTCATGAATGAGTATATATCCATCATTTGAGGTATGTCCGGCAAATTCAATAAATGAATCTTTCAACATTCCTTGATTTCCATAAATATCCAGATGATCGGCATCTACCGAGGTGATTATAGAGTCATGGGGTTGTAACAAAAGAAACGAACGGTCATATTCGTCAGCTTCGCAAATGGCAAACTGAGGATTCGTTTGGTCAATAAAATTGGAATCGTAATTTTTCATCCATCCTCCTGAAAAAACCAATGGATGCTTGCCGGCTTCTTGAAAAATATGTCCTAATAAGGAGGTAGTGGTTGTTTTTCCATGCGTGCCGGCCACTGCCAACAATTTAAATGAATTGACGATTTGGCTCAATGCTTCGGCTCGTTTAATAATTTCATAATTTTTTTCGGAAAAAAATTGTAACAAACGATTTTCTTCTTTTTTAATGGCCGGTGTGTAGATGACCAAAGTGTCTTCTTTGTTTTCTTTAAAAATAAAAGGAATTAAGTCAGGATTATCGGTATTGATAAAAGATGCACCTATATTTATCAGCCTCTCGGTGATAGAAGTCATGGTTTGGTCATATCCTGCTACGTTCTTGCCACGGTTTAAAAAGTATTGGGCAAGGGCACTCATACCGATTCCACCAATGCCTATAAAGAAATAATTATGATATGTGTTTATCGGTTTCATAATTCGATTGATTTCATAATATAGTCAACAATTTCTTCGGCTGCATTATTTTTTGCAAATGTTTTTATGTTTTCCTGCAATTGATGTCTTAAGTTTTGGTCTTGTATTAATCGGTTGAGAGTGTCGGTTATTTTGTCTACAGCCTCACTATCTTTTAGCATAATTGCAGCATTTTTTGATACCAGAGCCATGGCATTTTTGGTTTGATGGTCTTCGGCGACATTGGGAGAGGGAATAAGGATTGCAGGTTTCTGCAAATAAGCAATTTCCGAAATACTTAAAGCTCCTGACCTGGACACTACAATATCTGCTGCGGCATAAGCGTAATCCATTTCACGGATAAAGTCTTTTATTACAACGTTGGTTTTATTTTTCAGGCGTGATTGCATTTCTTCCAGATAGTGTTTTCCTGTTTGACAAATAAATTGAACCTTTTCTCCATCGATGGTGGAGATTGCCTTAACTGCAGATTCATTGATGGTTTTGGCTCCCAAACTGCCACCTAAAAATAAAACAGTGGATTTTTTTTCATCCAGTGACCAATATTTTTTGGCACTCTCAGGCGTCAATGAATTGTTTTTAAGATCTTTTCTAACGGGATTGCCGGTGAAAACAATTTTTTGTTCAGGGAAATATTTTTCCATGCCCGGATATGCCACGAAAATTGCTTGAGCTTTTTTGGCCATTTTTTTATTGACCAAACCGGGATATGAATTTTGTTCTTGTATAAAGTAAGGGATATTGGTCATTGAAGCCACTTGCATGGCAGCCCAGCTCGCATATCCTCCAACTCCTATCACGGCATCAGGTTTAAAATTCTTGAATATCTTTTTGGTTTTAATGATGCTAAGAATCATTTTTTGTAGTGTGACGATATTTTTCCATACTTTTTTTCGTTGCAGTCCTTGTATTGGCAAACCTATAATTTCAAAACCATACGCAGGTACTTTTTCCATTTCCATTCTTCCAATAGAACCGATAAACAAAATCTTATGCCCGGGGTCGTGTTGTTTGATGGATTGAGCAATGGCTATGGCAGGATATACATGCCCGCCTGTTCCGCCGCCGCTTATGATGAAGTTTTTAGGCATATGCAACCTCCGTTTTTGTGTTTATAGTGCTTTCTTGATTTTGATTGGCAATACTCAACAAAATTCCCAGCGTAAGGCACGTAAACCATATGGAGGTTCCTCCCATGCTGACAAGTGGTAAGGGTTGTCCGGTAACCGGAAAAATATTAACCGTGACACCTATGTTCACAAAAGCTTGCAATACTATGCTGAAAGATAAGATAAAAGCCAGATAACTGCCAAATGGAGTAGGTGCCCGCATGGCTATTCTCAAACCTCTTACCAGTAAGATAATATATAAACCCATGACAAGCAGGCCAAAGAAAAATCCATACTCTTCCAAAAGAATGGCAAAAATGAAATCAGAATAGGGATGTGGAAGAAAGTTTCTTTGAATGCTGTTGCCCGGTAATTGGCCCATCCAGCCGCCTCTTGCAATAGCAATTTTTGCCTGTTCTACTTGGTAATTCGAATCTTTATCTCCTCCTTCGATAAAAGTTTCTATACGTTTTTTCCATGTTCCAATACGACCTTTGTTTTCTGCAAAATTCCATACGATTGTAATAAATAGGGCAAAGGCAATTATGCCGGAGCCTATTACCGTCAAAATATATTTCCATCTGACACCTCCTATCTTCATCAAAACAAGTGAATTAAAAAATACAAGTGCTGCGGTGGAAAAGTTTGAAGGTAAGATAAGACCGCAAGTAAGTAATACAGGAAGTAAAAGATTTAGATAGAAAAATTTTTGTTCGTTTACTTTGTGGTTGTATTTTGCTAATGTTCTTGCCGTAAATATATACAAAGCCAATTTCCCTAAATCGGAGGTTTGAAATGTTTGATTAATAATTGGGATATAAATCCATCTTGAAGCTTCATTAATGTTGGCTCCATTAAAAAGTGTATAGATAAGCAGGAGGATGGAAAGAATGTAAATTGGTTTGGCAAAACGATAGTAGTTTTTATGGTCAACTTTGTGAGCAAGATAAATAAAAATAAATCCAATAAATAGTATGAAACCATGCTTTATCAGGTAATACAATGTGTTGCCGCTTTGATATTTGTAAGCCAGCGTGACTATCGAACTATACACAACCAGTAATGAGATGATGCCCAGCAATAGGGCAATGACCCAGATACTTCTATCTCCTCCGATATATTTTGACAAAAAGTTCGACATAATTTTATAATTCTCTTACGGCTTTTTTAAATTGTTCACCTCTGTGTTCGTAATTTTCAAACAAATCGAAACTTGCACAAGCAGGAGACAATAACACCACATCACCCTTTTTTGCGCTGTAATAGGCCTTTTTGACGGCTTCTTCCATTGATCTTGCTTCGTGTATCACCGGTACTATATCTTTAAAAGATTGAATCAGTTTTTGATTATCTACACCCAAACAAATCAAAGCTTTGACTTTTTGTTTGACAATGTCGTGCAATGTGGAATAATCATTGCCTTTATCGATGCCGCCTGCTATCCAAACCACCGGCTTGGTCATGCTTTCCAAAGCATACCATGCCGAATTGACATTGGTGGCTTTCGAATCATTAATAAATTCAATGCCACTTATGGTACTTACTTTTTCCAAACGATGTTCTACTCCCTTAAAGTCATGCAAGCTCTCCCGGATTACTTTGTTTTTGATATCAATGGCTTTTGCAGCCAAAGCTGCAGCCAAACTGTTGTAAACATTGTGTTTACCTGCTAAAGCTAAATCATAGATTGACATACTATATTGGTTTTTATGGTTAATTTCTATAACTAATTGCTCACTTTCAAGATATCCGCCCGGTTTTTGCGGATTTTGAATACTGAAAGGCAGTAATGATGCCATAGGTTTAGTGTCTGTCAACAATTGTTGAATGACCGGGTCATCTGCATTAAAAATGAAATAATCTTTTTCTGTTAGATTCTTGGTTATATTCCATTTGGCCCGGGCATATTTCATGAAATCATAATCATACCGGTCGAGATGGTCGGGGGTGATATTCAATAATACAGCAATATGCGGATGAAAGGATTCTATATCTTCCAGTTGAAAACTGCTGGTTTCGACCACAGCCCAGTCGGCACCGGGATTCTCAAGAACACAGGCAGAAAAGCTTTTGCCCACATTGCCACCAATGATCACATTTAGACCCGCGGTTTTAAGAATGTGATAAGTCAAATATGTTGTGGTTGTTTTGCCATTTGAACCGGTGATGGCAATTATTTTTCCTTTAAAAAACTGTGAAGCAAATTCAATTTCTCCAATCAATGGAATATTATTTTCTTTGATAGTTTGAATGATTGGAGCTGTGTTTGGAATTCCCGGGCTTTTTACGACAATGTCGGCAGTTTTGATGATCCGAATATCATGTTTGTTTTCTTCAAAAGGGATTTGATTAGACAACAAGATTTTTTTATACTTATCTTTGATATGGCCGCGATCGCTCACAAAAACATCATACCCTGAGTGCTTTGCCAACAATGCAGCACCCACTCCGCTTTCACCACTTCCCAATATGACTATTTTTTTGTCCATTAACGCATTTTTAATGTTACAATTGACAATATTGCCAGCATGATACTTACAATCCAAAACCGGGTCACGATTTTTGCTTCATGCATGCCTAATTTTTGAAAATGATGGTGCAGCGGCGACATTAAAAATATCCGGCGGCCTTCTCCATACTTTTTTTTGGTATATTTAAAATAACTTACTTGCAGTATTACCGAAAGATTCTCAATCAAAAAAACTCCACAAAAAATAGGTATTAGCAGCTCTTTTCTTACAGCCAATGAAAATACTGCTATAATACCGCCTAAGGTTAGGCTTCCGGTGTCGCCCATAAACACCTGTGCAGGATAGGAGTTGTACCATAAAAATCCAACACATGCGCCTACAAACGCTGCGATAAAAATTACCATTTCACCCAGGTTGGGTATATACATGATGTTGAGGTAATCTGCAAAAATTGTGTTACCTGACACATATGCAAAAACAGCCAGAGTGACACCAATAACAGCAGATGTTCCTGCTGCCAGCCCGTCAAGTCCGTCGGTAATATTTGCCCCATTAGAAACGGCCGTGATAATGAATATCACAATAGGTATGAATACCAACCATGACCATTTTTTATAATCATCACCTATCCAGCTGATCAGGCGGCTGTAATCAAACTCATTGTTTTTTACAAATGGAATGGTTGTTATTAAACTTTTTTCTTCTTTCCAGGTATAGGATTTAGCATATTTTTTTTCAAGATCATTTTCAAGTTCGGTAATCTCTATTTTTTGAAGGTTATTGTCAAAAACTTTCCTTTTTACCACTACATCATCATGAAAATACAGGATGGTAGAGACCAAAATTCCCACACTGACTTGTCCGATAACTTTAAATCTGCCTGAAAGTCCTTTTTTATCTTTTTTGAAAACCTTTATGTAATCGTCGATAAAACCAATGGTTCCCAGGATCAATGTAGACAGGATAAGCAAAATGATATAAATATTGTCTAAACGGGCAAAAAGCAAAACCGGAATCAAAATAGCCGCAATGATAATGATGCCGCCCATCGTGGGTGTTCCTTGTTTTTGCAATTGACCTTCCAGCCCAAGGTCCCGAACAGTTTCTCCAATTTGTTTTTTTCTTAAATATAATATGATTCTTTTCCCAAGATACATTGAAATAAACAATGAGAATAGAATGGAAAGGCCCGACCTGAAAGATATATATTTAAACATCCCGGCTCCCGGTACGTCCAATTGATCAAGATATTTAAACAAGTAATACAACATTTTTATTCGTTTAACATGTTTTGTAAAATTTCAGAATCATTGAATGGGAAACGTTTTCCCTTAATTTCTTGATAATCCTCGTGCCCTTTGCCTGCCACCAACACGATGTCTCCCGGTTGGGCCAATGTTACTGCCGTTTTGATGGCTTGTTTGCGGTCTTCTATAACAATCACTTTCTTTTTGTTGACCGGGTCAAGGTCTGACATCATGTTTTCGATAATGTCTGCCGGATTTTCGTCCCTGGGATTATCGGAAGTAAATATGGCTTGGTCGCTTAATTTGGCAGCAATTTTCCCCATCAGTGGCCTTTTTTCTTTGTCGCGGTTTCCGCCGCAACCAACCACTGTAATAATTCTTCCTTTTTGTTTCAATTCGTTGAGATTATCCAAAATATTTTTCAGAGCATCGGGAGTATGTGCATAATCTACAATACCTGTAATGTTATTTTTGCCGCGGATTATTTCAAATCTTCCCTCTGCGGCACGTATATTTGAAAGATGTTTAACCGCTTCCCATTCTTCTATACCACATAATATGGCAGTGGCATAAGTGGCGAGAAGGTTGTATGCATTATAACGTCCTGCCAAACGGGTGTGTATTTCATGTTGATTAATTCTTAATATTAGTCCGTCTTTGGTATTGTCAATGATTTTACATGTAAAATCTGCCGGAGATTTGACTGCATATGAGTATTTTTTTGCGCGGCTGTTTTGCACCATTATTTTGCCATTCTTATCATCGGCATTATACAGGGCAAAAGCTTCTTCGGACAATTGTGTGAAAAATAATTGTTTGGCCTTCAGATAATTTTCAAAAGTTTTGTGATAATCAAGATGGTCATGTGTGATATTGGTGAAAATTCCTCCTTTAAAACGTATGCCTTGAATCCTCTTTTGATCAACTCCTATGGAACTTACTTCCATAAAACAATATTTACAACCGTGGTCCACCATATCTTTGAGGGTGCGATGTAGCGAGATGCTGTCGGGTGTGGTTAATTTTGCAGGAATGGTTTGTTTGTCTATGATAATTTTGACAGTGGAAATTAAACCTGCAGGTATTCCGGTTGCACAAAAGAGTTGATATAGCAATGTGGATGTAGTTGTTTTTCCATTTGTTCCCGTTACCCCTATAACTTGTAACTTTTCCGATGGTCTTCCATAAAATCTATGAGCCATTTCTCCCATCACTTCGGGTACATCATGAGAGAGGATATAAGTTATATTGTTGTCGATATTTTGCGGAAGATATTCACACACTACCACGCGGCATCCTTTTTCTATCGCCTCCGGAATAAATTGGTGTCCATCTGTGGAATATCCTTTCTTGGCAAAAAAAACATAACCTTGCTTAATCTCATTTGAATTTTGAGATAAACCGCGAATCACGATATTATCGTCACCAATAATTCGCGAAAAATTCAATCCTTGTATAATTTCTTTTAAAATCATATTTGTGAACGCAATATCAAATGAGGTTGTTTATATTTATAAACTGTATCTATTTGTTTCACACTGCCAATACCTATGGGAATAACTGCATATCCTTTCGATTCAAGCAGATACACGGCATCTTTCATGTTCATACCGATAATATCTTTTACCGAAAATTTGTCGGTAGAGTAGGATTGGTCGACGGGTATTTGATCTATTGGGAGATTTAATTTTGAAGCAATTTCTTTCAATTCGCTATAGTCGATGCTTTTGGTGAAATAATATTTCAGGTTTTCTGCCAAAATTTGTTTTTCATTTATTGATGGGATAATTTCAAAGTCACTTGCATATACCTTATCGGCAATTTCTTTAAAAATTGGACCGGCGACGAGGTTCCCATAATACACATCATTCGAAGGTGCATGAACAACCACAATGCAAGAGTATTTTGGATTTTCTGCCGGAAAATATCCGACAAATGATGCCTGATAACTGATACCTTCTTCATTTTTATAACCGTGTTTGGCCTTAGCCACTTGTGCTGTTCCCGTTTTCCCGGCAATTTTCAAGTAGTCATTTTTCAGATTTTTTGCTGTACCGTTTTCCACCACACCTTCGAGAATTGGTTTTATTTTATTTATAGTTGCTTGAGAACAGATGGAGGGTTTGATTACCTCAACAGGGAAGTGTTTGATCGTCCGCCCGTTAAAACTTATTTGTGTAACAAAACGTGGTTTAACCATCGTACCATTATTTGCAATGGCATTATAAAAAGTCAAAATTTGAAGAGGCGTTAATTTCACTTCATAACCTATAGACATCCATGGAAGAGTGGTTCCATACCAATCTTTATCTTCAGGCCTTTTGATTCTTGGTTTTCCTTCACCAAATATTTCGATGCCCAAAGGCCTGCCTAAACCCATTTGAAAGAGACGGTTGACAAACTTTGATGGATTTTTGGAATAACGGTCAAAAACCAATTTTGAAACGGCTACGTTGGATGAAACCTCCAATGCTCTTTTTACAGAGATTTTCCCATAACCACCTTTATGAGAATCACGCATTACCCTGTCGTAAAATTTGTAGGTACCATCGTAGGTGTCAACAATTTCTGATGTATCAGCCAATTGGTCCTCAAAAAGCGCCATTAACGAAGCTGTTTTAAAAGTAGAACCCGGTTCTGTGGCTTCACCTACGGCATAATTAAAACTCTCTTCATATTGCCCCGATTGAGTGCGTTTGAGGTTTGCCATGGCTTTTACGTCGCCCGTTTTAACCTCCATCACCACTACACAACCATGGTCTGCTTGGTGTTTTTCCAATTGAGTAATCAATGCATGTTCAGCCACATCTTGCAGATTTACATCAATGGTGGTATAAATATCGCTCCCATTGATAGGTTCGATTTGGTTTTCGTCTTCAACAGGCATCCATATGCCACCCGCCAATTTCCGCATTAGCATTTTCCCATTTTGCCCTTTTAAATAGGTTGAGTATGCCCCTTCCAATCCCACTGATTTTACATTCTCCACATCATAACCGATTAATCTGGATGCCAGTAATCCAAATGGTTTGGCTCTTCGGCTTTTTTGAATAATGATGAGTCCGCCTTTATATTGTCCGAGAGAAAGTATGGGTAGTTTTTTTATTTCTTGCATTTCTTTAAAAGAAATATTTCGTTTTATTAAATAATAGCGGTTTCCTTTTTTTCTGGCATTTATCAAGTTTTTTTTCCATTCCGAGGGGGACTTGTCATTAAATAAGTTGCTCAGGCCTCTGGCCAGACCGTCAATGTTTTCGTAAAAAATATCATCTGTCAGTGCTTCTGTATTTAAATCCATTCTTATTTCATAAATAGGTATGGAAGTTGCCAATAAGCTCCCATCTTGAGCATAAATATTTCCACGGATGGCTTCAATATCCATTTTTTTCAGGGTATGTGCACGGGCTTTTTTGAGCAATTCTTCACTTTCATATTTAATGATGTTGATTACCCTTACAGCCACTATCAAGGCAAAAATTATGAATGTGATATAACTGATCACTACATAATTCGATATGTTTACCTTGACTTTATTCATTTTCCTCTTTAAATTTTTCGATCTCTTTTTGTGTTACTTCAATTTTATAAGGTGGTTTCACGCTTTCTTGAAGACCTAAAAATTGGACTCTCTTTGCCACTTCTGATTGTAAGCTCATTTGATTAAGCGATGATTTCAGAAAAATATATTCCGACCTGTATTTCTTGAGGTTTTTGTTGGTTTCATCGATTCTCCTGATGGTGCTCTCTGCATAGAAGCCAATGCCAATGTATAATAAGCATAAAAAAGACAAATAGGTTAAAAATGGAAGGGATGTAAGAAAATTTTCCCGGCTGAATATGTTGCCGTTCAATATGGAAATTAAAATTTTTCCTATGTTATTGTTCTCGCTCATTGATTAAATTTTTTCGGCTACTCTCAATTTTGCGCTCCTTGACCTCGGATTACTTTCAATCTCTTCTAAATCCGGAGTGATGGGTTTTTTTTTAATAACTTTCAATGGAGCTATTAACTTGCCATACATGTCTTTTACCGGTTTCCCTTCTGTGTTGCCATATTTCATAAAATTTTTCACCATTCTGTCTTCCAAAGAATGATAGGAGATTACCACCAAACGGCCTTTAGGTTTTAAAACTTCTATGCTTTGCTTTAGCAGATCTTCCAATGCTCCTAATTCGTCATTAATTTTTATTCTTATTGCTTGAAAAACTTGAGGCATAAATTGCTTCCATTTGCCTGCCGGGAAAAGATGTTGAATGGACTCTACCAAATCCTGAGTTGTGTTTAGATGTTCAGCCAAAGCAGCCTTTTTTATGTGATGGGCTAAACGACCGGAATTTTTAAGTTCGCCATATTTGTAAAGAACTTCGGCAATTTCGCTTTCGGAAGCAGTTTTGATCCATTCTGCTGCCGTAAGTGTAAGATTTGGATTCATGCGCATGTCAAGAGGTTCATTAAACCGGAATGAAAATCCACGATGAGGGGTATCCAATTGGTGTGAAGAAACTCCCAAATCGGCTAAAATTCCATCTATTTGTCGAATCCCGTAAAATTTCAAGTAATTTTTAAGGTATCTGAAATTTTGCGGTATGAATATAAATCTTTCGTCGTCAATTAAGTTGTTTTTTGCATCCGGGTCCTGATCAAATGCCACTAATTTGCCGTTTCCCAAACGGGATAATATGGATCTGCTGTGTGATCCTCCCCCAAAAGTGGCATCTACATATATGCCATCAGGCCTTATATTGATTGCCTCAATGGCTTTTTGAAGCAATACGGGTGTGTGATATGTCAAATCATTCCTGGTCATCATCATTGTTTCCTTTGTTTCCCATCACTTGTTCGGCAAGGTTGGCAAATTCTTCGGGTTCGTCGGTCAACAACGAATCATATGTGTCTTTATCCCATATTTCTATTTTGTTGCCATAAGCAAACAGAATCACTTCTTTTTGTATATTGGCATATTCTTGCAATCTTTTTGGGATAAGCATTCGGCCATTCCCATCTAGCTCAATTTCAGTGGCACCACGATAAAAATATCTTAGAAATTCGCGGTTCTTCTTCACATATTGATTCAGTTTGTTGATTTCTTCAGAAATTTTTTCCCATTCTGTGATCGGATACAATACCAAACATTTCTCAAAACCTCTGTTGATGACAAACCGATCCTTCCATGAAGCATCAAATTGCTTCCTTAAGCCGGCAGGTATCATTATCCGGCCTTTGGGATCAAGTTTGCAATCATATTCACCGATAAATTTAGCCATTATCCGGGGGGAGTTCTTTCTGAGCGTAAAAATATAAAAAATTTACCACAATTTACCACAATTTACCACTTTGTTAAAAACTTTTTTCATAAATGAGTATTTTTTACCACGTGGTAAACACTGCCGGATCTTTCACCAATAAATGAATTCATATTAAATTTTTGAAGAATGAATACAGTTAAAAATGATTCACAATATGTCGGCTCAATTTAATATTGTATTGAAAATGTAGTGGGAGAATCAATAAACCTGATGATGATGTGGGAATTTTGTATATCTTTGAAAAAGAGATTTGGAAAATAATTTTACTTTTGAGCGGTAAAACTGTGTAAAAATGAGCTTAAGCGAGGAAATAAAAAAAGAAAATGGTTTTGAATACCTTGAAAAAGGGGAGGGGCATCCGGTCATAATTTTGCACGGACTTTTTGGGGCGTTAAGCAATTTCACTGATTTGATCAATACTTTCGAAAATCGTTTTCGGTTGTTTGTACCAATCATGCCATTATATTCCATGCCATTGTTAAATACAGGTGTTCCTTCCCTGGCAAAACATATTCATGATTTTGTAAAATATAAAGGGTTAAACAATTTCACCATGTTGGGAAATTCCTTGGGAGGACATGTTGCTCTAATTTATACATTGAAACATCCTGACAGGGTGCATTCTTTAATTTTAACCGGGAGTTCGGGTTTGTATGAAAATGCTTTTGGAGGTTCTTTTCCTCGTAGAGAAGACAAAAATTATTTAAGACAAAAAATTGCGGTTACTTTTTATGACCCTAAAATGGTGACCGACGAATTGGTAGATGAAGTGGCTGAGATTGTCAAAGATAGGGAAAAGCTGATACGTGTATTAGCTCTGGCAAAGTCGGCAATAAGAAACAACTTGGCCAAAGAATTGCCCAAAATTAAGCAACCGGTTTGTTTGATTTGGGGTAAAAATGATAACATAACACCACCACATGTTGCCGAGGAATTTCATAAATTGCTACCTGATTCCGATTTATATTGGATTGATAAATGTGGTCATGCCCCCATGATGGAGCATCCCGAAGAGTTCAACAAAATTATGGGAGAGTGGATGGGACAAAGGTTTGCTCTATAAAATGAAAATAGAAAAAATAGAATTTTTAGGCAGTTTTACTTCGATAGACCGTTGCCCTAAATGGATTTTGCCTGAAATTGCTTTGATCGGAAGATCTAATGTGGGTAAGTCGACTTTTATTAATTTTTTGACAAATCAAAAAAATTTAGCCAAAACTTCATCTACTCCGGGTAAAACAAGACAGATTAACTATTTCAGGATCGACAACCGCTGGTATTTGGTCGATCTGCCCGGTTATGGCTATGCCAAATTAAATGCAACAGAAAGGAAAAAAATAAATCATTTAATTCATGATTACTTATTATACAGAAAAGGGCTTACGCTGTTATTTTTACTTATTGATGCCCGTCATCCAGCTTTACCAATAGATTTGGAAATGTGCAACTTCCTTGGTGAAAACAATATACCATTTAGTTTGATTCTTACTAAAACAGATAAATTAAGTAAAATCGGATTACAAAAAAACATAGAATTATTGGAGCGGAACTTATCACAACATTGGGAGCCGTTGCCCAATATTTTTACGGTGTCGTCACTAAAAAAAACGGGCAGGGAGGAAGTTTTGTCTTATATTGAAGAGGTTATTTCAACTTTAAAATAAACTAAAAAGCCGGTCTTTACCGGACCGGCTAAAAAAATTAAAACCAAACTTATTTTAATAAAGTCAAATAACCGGTGGTACTATAATCTTTTGATTTTGATTTTGCAACAAGTATAAAATAATATGTGCCCGGTGATGCTTCAAGGCCGGCAGAAGTACGTCCATCCCAACCTATGTTGACATTGTCGGTTTCGAACATTAACTCTCCCCAGCGATTGTAAATAGACAATTTAAATTCTTCGAAACCTCCCCCTAAGATTCTGAAGACGTCATTGATTCCGTCTCCGTTGGGAGAAAATACATTGGGGATAAGAACATTGTCCAGAATGGTAATATAAATGACGGCGGTATCGACACAGCCATTGGTGTCTGTCACAGTCAAAGTAACGGGATAAGTCCCGGGAGCATAATAGATGTGATAGGGATTTTGGATGTTTGATTGGCTGCCGTCAGAAAAATTCCACCCCCATGCTACAACACCACCGACACTAGTATCGACAAATTGGATTGGCATACCGGGTAAAACATTATTGGTGTCGCTATATCCATAAGCCGTGGGAGGAGGAAAAACGCCAATATTTAACATCGCCGGTGACGATTTACATTGGCCGGATGGACTTTGTGAGGTAACTATGATTGTGCCGGCTCCGGTTCCCCAATTAACGGTAATTTGAGAACTGTCTGAATTAGCACTCACAATTGTTACACCGTTAGGAAACGTCCAAGAATATGTACCGCTGCCACCGGAGGCAGTAAAAGTAACTTCATTTTCGCCTATACAAATTATGTCTTTTCCGTTAATGACAGGAGCCGATGGGGCATTTTCTATCAACATAAATGGATAACCGGGATCAGTAAATGCCCATCCGGTGCGTTTAACTGTATTAAATGAACCGAGTGTGCCTGTAATATTTGCTCCTGTATTAGTCCAGAGGGTATTAGTATTGTGCCAATGAGCTATACCGTTCCAACTGCCATCGTTGGGAGATACATAAGTGATGGTAACATCTGCAGCGGTATTACCATTGACCAATTCAATATCATGATAAAACAAGCTGTCGGTTTTACAAATTGTACCATCATTTGAAGCACGGCTGAAACCGTCGATATTGGGGTCATTGTTGACAAATCTGACAGAATAAGAAGCCGGCGTGTTTGATGTGGGTTTAAGTACAACAGGACGATAGCGTGCAGGTGCTATGGATGAACCTACAGGAAAAAGATAGTCCTGGGTAGAATTGGCATCCCATTGCAAAGAACCATTTCCGCTGCTGCTTACAAATCCGGTGGTTGTAGTTGTTGGTGCATTTGTGACTACTGCCGTGGGAGAGGGATTCATCACGTGCATGGTATTTGTGCCGGTAGCTAATTCGACAGTGGTGAGGTTTAACGTTCCCGTATTATCGATATTGGCATCTATGGTTTGAGTTTTGATACCTGTTCCCGTAAGAGTCAGGTTATGGAATGTGGTTATTTGAGATCCTGTAATGAGCTGATTTGTACCATCCAATGTAACCAAACTGTTGTTTGCATTGAAAGTGCCGTCATTGATCCAATCGTGTTCAATATAATAATTTCCGTTTCCCTGTGAAGTGCCGTTGGTGTTTATGTGAAAATCGCCATTGTTTCCTGCGTTTCTCACATAAATACTACCTTCATTATTCAAAGTTCCGGCATTGATCATAACATCACCGTTGACATGAAAGGTGTTGTTGAAATTGTGCACATTGGCTCCATTGATAAATAGGGTATTTTGAGCTTTTATTGCTGTTGAAACATGACAAGTAATCAATGCTGCCAGATAATATAGTTTTTTCATAGTACTATGATTATTTCAAAACAAATTTAATATTTTTTAATAAATGACAATAGATCTTATAAAAAAGTTGCATCGATTATCCATGTAATGAAATATTTTTTAGAAAAAAACTTTGGTTTACTGATCTTTATTTTTCAAAAATCCGAATTTTTGAGCAAGAAACATGGCTGTATCATGAATGATCATGCTTTCTTTTTCGTCTCCTGTTGACTTTCTTAGAGTTTCAGCAAGCAAAAACATTCGTTGCACAATAAAATAACGCATTTCGTCCGTGGTCATATCTTTTGTCCAAAGATCCAACTGCAAAGTATTGTTTGTGGAAGGATCCCAAAGAGCCATCAGTATCGATTTTATTTCCTGAAGTTCATTTTGATTATTTAACCATTTTATTTTTTCAGGCATGGCTTTTTCGTCCAATTCCACTTCAATGGTTAATTTGTTTGTTTTTTTATTCATCGGGTCTGTAGTTTGATTGTTTTAAAAATTCCGGACCATTTGTGAGATTAAATAAATCATTAAGATTTTCAATCTTGTTATGCTTGACATAACTCAACACAATTTTGTAACCTAGCCAATGGGCGGCTCGGCCGGGCGATCCTTCCGGAAATCCGGGCGTGAACGGACCATCATTGATGTATTTGGCTATTTCTTGATTTTCAGTTGAAAAAAGCAAATTTTTCTCCAAAAAATACTTCCACATATGGGGTTCGTTGTCTTTCAGCCACTTTAATTGTTGACGGCTGTATTTAAATAAAATAGTGTCACTTTTTTCAGGGAGAATATTTTTCAAGGCATAAAAAATTTTTCCGTAATAAAGCATAAAGTCAAGAATCGAAGGATTTTCAAATTCGGGTTCGTATTCGGTGGATATCCAACCATACAAAGCATCGCGGACAAGATATTCTTTTGACATTTTTTGAATCATGTATTTGGGAAAAATGATTGCATAATAGGTTTCATCGGGACCAAGAAACATATCCAGTCCAATTGCCAGCAGGCTGTCATCGCAAACAATGGCATAATTAAAGGCGGAGATAAAATAAATTACTTCGTTGGGAATATTCTTGCCGGGGCATAAGGGTTTAAATCTTTTAAATGCTTCATTGATTTCACGATTAAAATCCGAAAGGTTTTGAAATATGCTGTCGGTTTTGTGTTTAATTTCCAATATGTTAAAATCATGAGTGAAACTGTTTAGATAATAAGGCATACCGGGATGATCAGATGTCCCGACTCTGATAATTTGAGAAGTGAATAAAGGGAAAAATTTGGGATATGATTTGGTAAGCTGTTTAATATCTTTTTCATCTATAGAATCATGCCCCAATTCAAAAAGGTCTTGGTGAAATTGTCTGAATGAAATTTTAACATGATCATCGGGCTCTACAGGTAATAATTTTGGTTGAGTATTTTCACCACAAGAAAATAATCCGACAAATATGCTGAAAAGAATCGTAAAAATATTTGCTTTGACAGATTGAAACATGCCACAAATAAAATAAAAAAGCCGGAATATTCCGGCTTTAAACAAAAAGATTAAAATTGTTTTACTTATTAAGAATTGTAAAATAACCTGTAACTTCTTCTCCATTATGTCTTATCAGAATAAAATAGTATGTTCCGTCGCTATGACCATCTCCATCCCAGTCGTTTTGATAATTGTCAATTTCGTAGATTTTATTTCCCCAACGGTTATAAATGATTAGTTTATTTTGACCTTGTAAACCTTTAATAAACAATACATCATTTTTTCCATCTCCATTGGGGGTAATGATATTAGGAAACAAGAAATCTTCATAGATTTCGATTGATTTGCACATTTCGCTTTCGCAGCCATCGGGGTTTTTAATTTTCAAACATATCGTATATTGACCTGTTTTATCAAAAGTAAATGAGGGATTCTGTTCTGTTGATTGCAAACCATTATTTACGGTCCATTGCCATTGCACAGGGTTGATGGACAAATCTGTGCATTGAACAGGTGTGTTAATTTTAACAGGAGAAGAAGGACTATAGGTAAAATCAGGATAAATAGGAGAGACATAAACATAGACAGAATCATTTGCAGAATTTCCGCATTGGTCGGTAACATTGACATAGAGTGTTTGAGTTTGTGTCAATTGGATAGCAATGGTCGAAGTGGTATCACCTGTATTCCATTGATATTGGTATACACCTGCTCCACCCTGAGCGGATGCTGTAAGTTGAATAGGATCATTCAAACATATAGATGTGTCGTTATTCAATGATAAAGAAATGGGAGGGTAAGTGGGAACAAAAACGGTTATGGTATCAAAAATGGTGTCTTTGCTACAATTGTCTATGGCCATAAAATAATAAGTCGTAGTGTTGGAAGGTTGAATCAGCAATGGATTAGAACTATACGTATTGGTGCCATCATACCAGGAAATGTTTAATGAATTGCCTGAACCACCGGTGATATTTTTAAAAAGAAAAGCAGTATCGCCCGGACATAAAAGGTTCGTGTCATTCAAATTGATGGAGGTTAAGGGAGGGTGATTGATTACGGAGACAAAAACTGTATCGGTGACAGTTTTATTACATTCGTCAGTGATGGTTACAATATAGTAGGTATTGTTTGAAGGACTGACAAAAATTGTATCTGAAGTATAGTTGCCGGGTGTCCAATTATACGTAAAGGGCCAGTCACCACCGGTAAGGGTAACAAATACCGGTACAGTGTCGTCCACACATACTTTCACCGGATTGTTTGGAGTAGTTTGCATACTGTCGTAATCGGCTATATAAAAAGTTACGGTTTGCGTATCATTCACATTGCAAACAGTTTGAATCAATTGAATAATAACACTTTCGGGTCCTTCTGTCTGACCGTCAACTATAGCCCAGATGTTGAATGAAGCAGAATCTTCGCCCGGAAGAAAATAATTCGATGTATTTATGTAATTATAATCAACACCATTGGTAGCGGTTCCCGAAATATTGAATGTAAAGAATAGCGTATCGGTGGTGTCGGAGCGGGTCAATAATAAAGTGGCCATTCCACATCCTTCATAAAGCATTGAATCGATAGATTGTACGTCGATATTTGAGGACATAGTGATATTGTTACTGGAAAAACTGCCTTCCTGGAGAAAAACACCTGAGTCAAAGGCCTGATCGAGGGCATCACCAATGGCAAGCTTAATATGGAATGTGTCACCACAACTTAAAGGAGCCAAAATAGCGGTGAGCGGCACAGTATAGCCATCATATTGCACAAATTGTCCGGTGCAATTATCCACATAATATGCGCAATTGGTACAACCCGTAGAAGGGCCGGGACAATAATAATTTCCCATGTTTACATTATTGATGGTAACCGGAGTAGTTGTGTTGGGTATTAAGGCTACATTGATGGCATTGTTGCTGTAAGGTCCATTGATACCCGGACCACTCAAAAAGAAACCAAAAGCATCGTTAAAACTACCCACATATTCGGGATATTCTTCCGATGCAAAAACAAAATTAAATTTAACTGTGTCGCCTGTGGCAATAAAATCAAATTCCAGTACTGCAGCGTCATTAATCTGCACTCCGGCAATGGCAACCAAATCAGGATCTGTGTAATTTTGAGTGGTGGTTGTTCCGGCATTAGAAGAATTGTTGGGACCGGGTGCTGTGGTAACAACATTGCCTGAACCCATGATGATTCCACTGGGGATTCCTATGCTGTTTCCGTTAGTAAAGTATGCTACCTGATTTGTTATTGTAGTGGCAGGTTGTCCATTGAAAGTGATGTTAAATGCCTGTACGCCGCTTCCCAATAATACATTCTGCACAAGCTGGGCGGGTGTTTGAGTGTTTTGCACCTGTAATACCTGGTTAAAGCTGTTTTGATAAAAAACAAATATGCTTACAATGACAAATACTAATTTTTTCATAAACTATAAATTTATCCATATTGACATGGTATATGCTAATTTGGTTGCATCAACGAATTAAATTTAATGGTTCTAAATATTGATGCCATTCGCCTAACACATCTTTAATGACAACCTTTACGGTATATACCCCCATAGCAGCTTCTTTAGAACGAAATTTCCCATCCCAGGTAACATTGGGGTCATTAGTTTCAAAAATTAATTCGCCCCAGCGATCAAAAATTTGAAGTTGAAAAGATGCATAAGCATACGTATAACAGCGGAATTCATCATTTATACCATCTCCATCGGGAGTAAACGCATTAGGCATATAAAATAAAAAAATTGGTTTTACAAATAACTCTTTTGTAGATGTATCTTTACAACCGAATTGGTTGGTGACAATTTGTTGAATTTTATAATTTCCCCAATCAGGTGCCCATAATGATTGAGTAAAACAAGGCAACGAGTTGTTTAACCAAGGTACGGTATAATAACAATCGATTATATCTACCGATTGATTGTCTAATTCAAATTGATTGTTAAAAATATCAATGGTGTCAGGATGAAGAGTAAAATATGATGTTGGTTTAGGATAAACGGTAACAATATCTTTAAGCATGATAGAAGCTGTGTCTATACAACCATTGGAAGTAATGACAGTAAGCGAGACATCATAAGAACCCGGAGATGTGAATGTATGTGTAAATTCGGCGTTTGTGTTGACAGTGCCGTCACTTATGGTCCAAAAATAACTTAGGGGCGTCCAGGCATTGGATAAATTCTTGAATTTCACTGTAAATGGCTGACAGCCACGTGATGTGTCCAATTTGAATTCTGCATGGGGATTAGGATAAACCTTCACTGTATCGGTAAATGATTTTTCACAACCATCAGGATGGGCAATGGTGAGAGATACAGGATAAAAACCGGGATTGTCGTACGAAATACCTGTAGGTGTGGAATCGGTTGAAGAGGATGGAATGGCATTAGGGCCAAAATCCCAAAAGAAAGTTGCATATTGAGGGTCATAAATTCCTTCGGCTTTAAATGAAAATTCATTTCCATTGATGCATTGAGGTTCCGGAGGAGAGAAATATGCCAAAAGTTTTTCCCTGATTTCAAATGTTACATAATCGGTATCGGCACAGGTCCATCCGGGATTGGCAATCAACATTACCGTAAAAGTTCCGGTATCTGTGTAGGTATAAACAGGATTGACTTGTGTGGAGGTATCTTGATTTGTATATGGGTCGCCAAAATCCCAAAAATAGAATGAGGCGCCCTGGCTTTGATTGATAAACTGTACAGTTTTTCCATCACAAAAAATTTGTTGTTCTTGTGCAGAAGCGATAAAAGTCGGATCACAGAGAGCCACATTAAACTGAAAATCACGCAAGTTTTCCGATAATAATATTCCATTCCGATATTCTTTCACTTTAACACCAATGACATATTGACCTTGTTGTGTGGGCTGACCGGTAAGAATACCCGTATGAGCATCAATTTGCAAAGGAGGATTGGCATTCATGGGATAATTCGCCGAATAGCCCGGCCCCCATGGCACTTGGGTAAAGGGCGGTGGTGATGGTTGCGGCATGGGGTTATTGGGACTGCCACCATGAAATGGCGTTGCAAATTCATATACCAATGAATCTCCATCAGGGTCTATGGCAGAATGGTCAAATGTTAAATAGTCATTAGTACATATGACCACCGGAGGAAATTGTTTGAAACGGGGGGAAGAATTGCATTGTTGCCATGCACTTTCAGGTATTCTTGTCCAATATGTATTGCCAAGATTTTGGGGTTGGACCAAATTGACAATGGTTGGATTTCGGCAACATCGTTGGTACACTATATCAACACCTCCGGGGGTATAGGGAATGGTAACAACTACCTCATATGTGGCTTCTTCAACACATACATTTGGCGGGGCAATTAAACAAGGATTATTGATGATTACAGGAATGCTTTTAACTGTAAAGTTAGAAACCGGTATTATACTGATATTTTGCCCGTTTATATCAAACAATCCAATTTTAGCTTGACTGTCGAATGGAGTGCCATTGGTATTGGCAGGGCTGCAATCTCTGTAAACTTTTAATGTGATTTTAAATTGATTATTTCCCAGACAATCATAAAAAATCTCGCCCCCTATCAAATGGGTAGAATATAGTAAATCCGCACGAAATGTGACAAGTAAAATCAACAAACTTGTATATATCCTCATATAAAACATACGAGGATAAAATTAGTATTAAAAAATTGATTTTAAAAACCTTTTGTAAAAAATTCTATTATGAATTATGCAAATTCATGGCGCGGTCAATACCCAAAAAAACAAAATCCAAAACACATTGTTTGGCTTTTTCAATTTTTTCGGGCAATACATTCAGTTCTTCCGGGCTCCATTGTCCCAAGACATAATCAACTTGCCTCCCTTTAGAAAAGTTATTTCCGATACCAAAACGCAATCTTGGATAATTTTGGGTTTGCAGCTCTTCTTCTATGTTTCGCAAACCGTTGTGCCCACCATGGCTACCTTTAGGCCTTAACCTGATTTTTCCGAATGGCAACATGATGTCATCGGTGATAACCAATAAATTTTCAATATCAATTTTTTCTTTTTCCAGCCAATATTTTATGGCTTTCCCACTCAGATTCATGAACGTTTGAGGTTTGATCAAAATTACTTGACGTCCTTTGTACTTTAATTCGGCCCTCAGGGCATAACGTTCTTGTGAAAATAAAATAGTGGATGCAAGTGCATCCACTATTTTAAATCCGATGTTATGTCTGGTATTTTCATATGTCGGTCCGGGATTCCCAAGACCGGCTATGACATATTTCATCCGGAAAGATTATTTTTTGGCTTCCTGTTGGGCTTCTTCTGCAGGTGATGCAGCTCCCCGGGCCGTTTTAACATGTACAACCAAAGATTTTGGACTCCCGAGTATTTCTACTCCATCCAATTTAATATCTTCCACGCGGATGCTTTTGCCCAATCCAAGGTTAGTAATATCGATTTCGATAAATTCCGGCAATTTTGATGGAATAGCTTTTACTTTCAATTTACGTTGTTTGATTTGTAACTTACCACCTGCCAAAACACCTTGGGAAACACCGGAAGTTTTGACGGGAACCAACACAGAAACCGGTTTGTTGTCGAATACTTCCAATAAATCTACATGAATGGGATAGTCGGTGATAGGGTCAAATTGTACGTCTTTGAGTACGGTTCTGACTGTTTTACCGTCAAAATTAACGTTGATCAAATAGGTTTCGGGTTTTGCCAACAAACGTTCAATGTCAATACGTTTGATGATTAAATCATAATTTTTTTCGCCTCCATAGAGAACAGCCGTCACATTTCCGTTTTTTCTAATATCTTTAGCGTTTTTGGAACCGGTTTGTTTGCGGAGTTCGGCTGATAAATCTAATGATTTCATAAGTTTGAATTTTTATGGTTAACAAATAAAGTTTTTACTAATAGATTCGTAGTTGACAATATTTTTAATTACTTGTGCAAAAAGGGGAGCCACGGACAATACTTTGATTTTTGAGGAGTTAAACCGATTGGGGATGGTGTTTGTTACAATAACTTCAGACAATGGTGAGTTTTCAATTTTTTCAATGGCGTTACCCGAGAAAATGGCATGAGTTGAAACAGCTCTCACGGAATTGGCTCCTTTTTCCATCATCAGTGTGGCTGCTTTGGCTAATGTACCGGCTGTATCTATCATGTCGTCAACCAATACAATATCTTTCCCTTCAACGTCTCCAATGACAAGCATCTTTTCTATTTCGTTGGGTTTTTTTCTATGTTTGTAACAAATAACAACTTCGCAGTGAAGATGCTTGGCATATGCGTTGGCCCTTTTAGATCCTCCCATATCGGGCGAAGCCATCACAAGGTTGGGGAGTTGCAAGTTTTTGATATAGGGGATGAAAATTGTCGAAGCATATAAATGGTCAACAGGGAATTCGAAAAATCCTTGTATTTGGTCTGCGTGCAAGTCCATGGTGATAATTCTGTTGACTCCTGCCGCTGACAACAAATTTGCTACCAATTTTGCGCCTATGGGCACTCTGGGCTGATCTTTCCGGTCCTGACGGGCAAAACCATAATACGGAATGACTACATTTATACTTTTAGCCGATGCCCGTTTGGCCGCATCTACCATCAATAATAATTCAAACAAATTTTCGGCAGGAGGCATAGTAGATTGAATGATGAATACATCGTGTCCCCTTACCGTTTCTTCAAAAGATGGTTGGAATTCCCCATCACTAAACCGATTTAAAATGACATTTCCAAGAGGAGCGCCAAAATTATCTGCGATCTCTTTTGCCAATGTTTGAGTGGCCGAACCGGCAAATATTTTAACCTTTTTTTCCATTTTTTTTGAGGGCTGCAAATTTATCAATATTTCTATGATTTGCAAAAAATCTTTAAAAACAAAAAAATAAGTTTATTGTTTATTTGTAGTTGATAATGTAAGCATTAGCGAATAGTTTCCAAACAATTTGACAGCATTTCCCGGAATATTTCCAAACCGTCGGTGTTATATAAACATTCATCGGCTGCTCTTTCGGGATGGGGCATCATACCCATTACATTGAAATTTTCGCTACATATACCGGCGATATTATTAAGCGATCCGTTAGGGTTTGACTCAGATGTGATATTGCCCTCGGTGTTGCAATATTTAAATAGTATTCTGTCTTGATCTTCGAGTTGTTTGATTATGTCATCGGGAGCAAAAAAACGTCCTTCTCCGTGAGCAATTGGAATTTTATATGCTACACGATTTAGATTACTTGTGATAGGTGCTTTTTTTGATACAGGCGCAATGTATACATTGTCACAGATAAATTTCCGGTTGAGGTTATGAAGCAATGCACCGGGGAGTAAACCCGCCTCGCATAATATTTGGAAACCGTTGCATATGCCCAATACATAACCTCCTCGTTTTGCAAAAGCTATTACTTCATTCATAATCGGTGCAAAACGGGCTATTGCTCCGGAACGTAAATAATCGCCATAAGAAAAACCTCCGGGTAATATGATAAAGTCGCAATTTTGTAAATCACGATCTTTATACCATAGATTTACTACTTCAGCTTTTAATTGATGCCGGATAACATAGATGACATCTCTGTCGCAATTTGATCCGGGAAAAGTAATTACACCAAATTTCATAATTTTACATGTTCATAGATGAATGCAAAATTCCAATAATTTTTTGAAGATAAGGCCATGTAATCATTAAATTGATAAAATAAACTTTCCAACGTGTGTTCAAGTTTGTTTTCTGTATGAAGTCGGTTAAAAATAAACCATGTGGTAAAAAGGCCAAAATTAAAAATGTTTGATCGTAGAAAAAAACACAAAACCAGGAAAACAACAAAAAGATCAAATGAAAGTTAAAATATATTTTTTGAATTACAGTTTTATTTGATGAACCGGCAAAAGTCAACAGTAAAACTATAAGTTGAATTGACAAGATAATAAATAGATTTAAGTCGTATGCAGAAATTTTTATTGGGAAAAACAGGTTAATATTTAACATATGTAAAAACTCTTCAAAGTTAATTCCCCTCATTACATGGAGATAAACATAGGCTGAATAAAATGGAAACAAAATGTTGATCAATATCACAAAAGGGAGATTAAGTTTAAATTGCTCAACAGAAAATATAAAGAAAACAAAAGGTATAAGAAAAATCATCATTCTGAAATCGAAAAAAATTGCCCATCCTAATAGAAAAGTACTCCGGATAATTTCAAAAAAATGTGTTTCTACAGGATCCAGGTTGCAGATTGTTTGAAAGGACCAAAGCATTAAGAGTAAACTTAATAAAAGATTCAAATCATACGTTTCGATAAAGAGGGTGAAAAATGCAAAGATTATTAAAGGCGCCCAGGAGTGCTTCAATGTAATTTCTTGTTTGTTCAAAATTGATTTATAGAGTAGGACAATCAGTGCTAACAGTATTGTGGTGAAGATTATACCCGGAATGGTATACAATTGTATGTTTTGAAAAAAAAACGTATTATTCAATACAAACTTTGGTTGGGATATAACAAGATTGAAAAATATAATCATTATTACAACCGCAAATCTATTGGACAGATTGCTGTCAATTAGTTTAATCAATTGGTTTTTCATGCTTCAAAATTCAAAAAAACTTGTAAATTTTCTATATATTCACGGTTTCTAAAAATATTTTTACTTTTCTTGTATGTTTGTTTTTTTGATTAGATCAAATTTTTTTATGAAAATTACCATAAAATTTTCATTTTTGCATCAACAAATAAAATTTGCTTGTTATGTGGAATGATTTTATTTACGGATTAGGTGATGCGATTGCCTCTACGTTTGTTATTTTAAAAACAATAGGTCCGTTGATGAATGCTCTTTGCATCATTGGGGGATTTGCAGGTATAGCCATTTGGTTGAAAATGCAGGCCGATTATAATCGCGAGGCGGAACAAAAAGGTACACTTAAATAAATTTTTCCAAATCGCGTCCTATATCTTTTCGATAATACATGCCATCGAAATGTACTTTTTTTATTCCTTTGTAGGAAGTTTCCAATGCTTTTTGCAAAGTTTCTCCTTTCCCTGTAAAAGCCAGTACTCTTCCGCCGTTAGTAACGAATTCATCATTTTCTAATTTGGTACCGGCATGATAAATAATCAAATCATCTGTATTCTCGGCATCTTCTAATCCTTCTATTAATTTCCCTTTTTCGTAAATTCCCGGATACCCCCCTGAAACCGCAATAACCGTGGTGAAATATTCTTTTTTAAAATTTACGCTTGATTCACGGAGTTGATTGCGGTTTGCCAATAAACAAAGTTCCACTAAATCGCAATCTAATCTTGGCATGATGACTTCTGTCTCAGGATCGCCCATTCTAACGTTATATTCTATTACGTATGGGCGGTCGTTTACTTTCATTAGACCAAAAAACAAGAATCCACAATAATGCATTTTCTCTTTTTTAATGCCACTAATCGTCGGTTCGATAATTTGATTGATAATTTTTTCTTTAAAATGATTGTCTACAAATGGCACAGGTGTAACGGCTCCCATACCACCGGTATTTGGACCGGTATCGCCTTCGCCCACTCTTTTGTAATCTTTGGCCTCTCCCAAATACACGTAATCGTTACCGTCGACCAAAACAAATACAGATAATTCAATTCCATTCAAAAATTCTTCGATGACTACCTTCTTCGATGCATCACCAAATTTCCCTTCAAAAAACTCTTTCAATTCTTTGATGGCGGTATTTAAATCATGTAAAATAACCACTCCTTTTCCGGCAGCCAATCCATCTGCTTTTATGACATAGGGAGGAGTCAACGAATTTAAAAATTCTATAGATTCATTTAATTCTGTGTAGGAAAATTGTTTGTATTTGGCAGTGGGGATATGATACTTTTGCATAAATGCCTTTGCAAAAGATTTGCTTCCTTCCAACATGGCAGCATTTTTATCAGGTCCTATTATGATAGTGTTTTGTAATTCATCGTCGGACCTGAAAAAATCGACAATACCATTTACCAGGGGGTCCTCAGGGCCCACTATGACCATGTCAATACTATGTTTCTTGACTATTTTTTTAACATCTTCAAAATTGTTTGGATCAATGGAGATATTGATGCAATCTTTACCTGTACCTCCATTTCCCGGCGCCACATATATTTTTCGGGAATGTTTGCTTTCTTTTAGTTTTAATGCTATTGCGTGTTCTCGTCCTCCTGATCCTAATACCAATATATTCATATTTTAAATTTTGGCAACAAATTAAAACAGTTTTTTTGGTTTTTTGAAAAGCTCACGCATAACGTATAATGATTTCTTCAAAAATTTTTATTTGTATTCGATATTATTTTTACAAGAATCCGTTATTGAGATAATTATTCTTTCATTCGTTTTTTTGTGAATTTTATCAAAATCGTTTAATTTATGGAAAAAAATCAATTTCATCAATTATATGAGATCCTAGAATCAAAATTTCATTTTTATCATCAAGAAAGATTTATTGAGGATGATCCCATAATGATTCCACATTTGTTTTCGAATAAAAAGGATATAGAAATAGCCGGCTTTTTGACCGCAATTATTTCGTGGGGAAACAGAAAAATAATTATTAAAAAAGCTAAGATATTGATGGAACTAATGGATATGCGTCCTTATGATTTTGTCGTAAATTATAGTGAAAAAGATTTATTAAGATTTCAAAAATTTGTCCATCGTACTTTTCAATTTGAAGATTTATTGTTCTTTATAACTGCATTGAGAAAAATTTATAAAGTGCATGGTGGTTTAGAGCAAGCTTTCACAAATGGTTTTATCGATATAAAACATTCTATTGAGCAAGCCAGGAGATATTTTATCGAAACACCTCATTTAAATAGGTCAGTGAAACATTGGCCGTCACCTTTGAAAAAATCGGCTGCCAAAAAAATAAATATGTTTTTGAGATGGATGGTAAGAAAAAACTCACCTGTAGATTTTGGTCTTTGGAACTCTGTATCACCATCCCTACTGATGTTGCCTTTAGATGTTCATACCGGTAATGTAGCAAGGCGTTTAGGATTGTTAACAAGAAAACAAAATGATTGGCAGGCAGTAGAAGAAATTATGCAAGTTTTGAGGAAAATGGATTCGCAAGATCCCGTGAAATACGATTATGCATTATTTGGAATGGGCATCTATGAAAAATTTGGCAAATAAAAAAACCGGACAAAGCCGGTTTTAAATAAACATTATTTTGACTTAAAATTAATCCAACCCAAAACCATAGTAGTACTTACCGATTAAGTTTTCATAAATTCCTTCCATCAAAACTCCTCCTTTTTGGTTTTTCAAGGCAGACCGTAATTCTTCAATGTTTTTGATTTTGGTATTGTTTACTTTTAAAATGATGAAACCTTGTTTGACACCTGCTTTCATCAATCGTCCCATTTCCATTTTTTTCACTCTCACACCACCTTCAATTCCTAATTTTTGAGCAGTTTTTTTATCGATGTTTTCAAATTCTGCACCTAAAAGCTTTTCTATTTCAAATTCATCAGATTTGACCAATTTGGCTTCACCATTTTTGTTTAACAGCTTGACCTCAAAATCTTTTTCTTTTCCGTCTCTATAAATTTTTAACCTGACAATTTCACCCGGACGGTGCAAACCAATGGCTTCTTGCAATTCGGGTGAAGTTTTAACCGCATGTCCATCAACTTCCAAAATAACATCACCTTTTTTCAAACCTGCATTTTCAGCCGAACCTCCGGGTATGATGCTGTCAATTACCACGCCTTGCGAAATTTTTAAATTGTAATCTTTTGCAATTTCACTGTTGAGGTTTCTAATCATTACTCCAAGGAACCCTCTCTGTACAGAGCCAAATTCTATGATATCTTCAACTACCTTTTTGACCAGATTGGAAGGTATGGCAAATCCGTATCCACTATAAGCTCCTGTTGGACTGGCAATGGCAGTATTGATTCCAATCAGAGTGCCATTTAAGTCAACCAATGCGCCGCCACTATTTCCGGGATTTATTGCTGCATCGGTCTGAAGAAACGATTCAATAGCAGCTTGGTCTTTAAGAATTCTGATATTACGTGCTTTGGCACTGATGATACCCGCAGTGACAGTAGAAGTTAAGTTAAAAGGATTACCTATAGCCAAAACCCAATCACCCACTTCAATTAGGTCAGAATTGCCAAATGGAAGCACAGGCAAATTTTCTCCATCGATTTTCAATACAGCCAGATCAGTAGAAGGGTCTCTTCCAATGATTTTAGCTTTGAATGTTCGATTGTCATTTAAAATGACCTCAATGTCGTCAGCGCCATCTATAACGTGGTTGTTTGTTACCACATAACCTTTTGAATCAAAGATTACACCCGATCCTGTTCCTACACTGAATTGATCTTGCTTTGGGGATGTCAAATCTAAAGTGCGGTCCGAAAAACCTGCGTAAGAAATCATCGTCAAATTGATATTGAAAAGGATTTTGAATAATCTTGGTGGAGCGAATGTGTACAACAGCCGGTGTAACTTTTTTGGCAACAGAACGAAAATCAAGCAAAACAGGTTTGCCTTCTTCGTTAACCGTGTAAACCGCAGGACGGCTTATTACGCCACTATCGATGTGTTGGATTTTAACTTCATGTGTCAAATAGCCACCAAATTTTAAAAGAAGAAAAGTAGCAACTCCTCCTACAATTGATGAAAATAAGATTAAAACATACCTTTTCATATCTCAAATTATATTTTTTCAAAAAAACGTCAAGTTTGAAGCAAATACTCAAACTTGACGTTTTTTAACAAGGGTTAGAAAGTGTTAACGTATGGAAATTTTTTGAGTGCCTTTTTCTATGGCTTCTTGTTTTTTGGGGATGTGAATGTAGAGAATTCCATCTTTATACTCAGCATCAATTTTTTTGGCGTCTACCACTTGCTCGGGCAATTGAAAGCTTCTTCTGAATGATGAGTAATGGAATTCTCTCCGGGTGTAATTTTCATTTTTGTCTTCTTTTTCGTCTTTTTGTTCGGCCCAGATAGTCAAAACATCGTTTTCTAAGTCAATGTTTAAATCTTCTTTTTTCATTCCCGGAACGGCCATTTCAATTTCAAATGATTTGTCGGTTTCTTTTACATTCACAGCAGGAACGTTGAAACCAACAGTTCTTTTTGGCAACCAATCGCTTCCGAAAAATTCATCGAAAATGGAAGCAATTCCGGGCATAAATTCATCATTTCTTTTCATTAATGTTTTCATAGCTTTAAATTTTTTGGTTAGACAACCTGTAATTTTCAATTAATGTGCCGATAAGATTTATTATTTGAAAAAGCGACATTTTTACAGTTTTCGTTTGAAAAAAATGAATATTTGTCTTGAAATCAGTTTTTTAAATGAATTTTTTTCAGTTTTAAACTTATTTTTTTAATCATATACTCTACCTGCAACCGTCAAAGGCAGATTTGAGGAAGCGTTCACGTTGGATAGCTTGTTTTTTGAGGAAGAAAATCTCAATGTAAACGATGGACCAGGGTTGAAACCTTGCCGTCCAACCTTTGTTTTGCGGATGGTTGTGGGCATGGAGGCGTTTTTTCAGATCGGCAGTGTAACCGATGTAGAACTTTTGATGTTTATGAGAGAACAGGATATAGACGTAGAAGAACTCCATAGAGGAAAAGAAAAGGCCGCAATGAGCGGCCTGTTAGTTGCGGGGGCAGGACTCGAACCTGCGTCCGCCCTTGGCGGATATGAGCCGTTTAAAATTGAAACTTGAACCTATCGGGGTTTTTGAGGATAACCTCTTTGATCCACCTTCTGCCTTTGGCGGATTTGAGGAAGCGTTCACGTTGGATAGCTTGTTTTTTGAGGAAGAAAATCTCGATGTAGACGATAGACCAGGGTTGAAACCTTGCCGTCCAACCTTTGTTTTTCGGATGGTTGTGGGCATCGAGGCGTTTTTTCAGATCGGCAGTGTAACCGATGTAGAACTTATGATGTTTATGAGAGAACAGGATATATACGTAGAAGAACTCCATAGTGTAGAATAGAGGAAAAAAAGAAAAGGCCGCCTTGGCGGCCTGCTAGTTGCGGGGGCAGGACTCGAACCTGCGTCCGCCCATGGCGGATATGAGCCGTTTAAAATTGAAACTTGAACCTATCGGGGTTTTTGAGGATAACCTCTTTGATCCACCTTCTGCCTTTGGCGGATTTGAGGAAGCGTTCACGTTGGATAGCTTGTTTTTTGAGGAAGAAAATCTCAATGTAAACGATGGACCAGGGTTGAAACCTTGCTGTCCAACCTTTGTTTTGCGGATGGTTGTGGGCATCGAGGCGTTTTTTCAGATCGGCAGTGTAACCGATGTAGAACTTTTGATGTTTATGAGAGAACAGGATATAGACGTAGAAGAACTCCATAGAGGAAAAGAAAAGGCCGCAATGAGCGGCCTGTTAGTTGCGGGGGCAGGACTCGAACCTGCGTCCGCCCTGGCGGATATGAGCCGTTTAAAATTGAAACTTGAACCTATCGGGGTTTTTGAGGATAACCTCTTTGATCCACCTTCTGCCTTTGGCGGATTTGAGGAAGCGTTCACGTTGGATAGCTTGTTTTTTGAGGAAGAAAATCTCAATGTAAACGATGGACCAGGGTTGAAACCTTGCTGTCCAACCTTTGTTTTGCGGATGGTTGTGGGCATCGAGGCGTTTTTTCAGATCGGCAGTGTAACCGATGTAGAACTTTTGATGTTTATGAGAGAACAGGATATAGACGTAGAAGAACTCCATAGTGTAGAATAGAGGAAAAGAAAAGGCCGCCTTGGCGGCCTGCTAGTTGCGGGGGCAGGACTCGAACCTGCGTCCGCCCATGGCGGATATGAGCCGTTTAAAATTGAAACTTGAACCTATCGGGGTTTTTGAGGATAACCTCTTTGATCCACCTTCTGCCTTTGGCGGATTTGAGGAAGCGTTCACGTTGGATAGCTTGTTTTTTGAGGAAGAAAATCTCAATGTAAACGATGGACCAGGGTTGAAACCTTGCTGTCCAACCTTTGTTTTGCGGATGGTTGTGGGCATCGAGGCGTTTTTTCAGATCGGCAGTGTAACCGATGTAGAACTTTTGATGTTTATGAGAGAACAGGATATAGACGTAGAAGAACTCCATAGTGTAGAATAGAGGAAAAAAAGAAAAGGCCGCCTTGGCGGCCTGCTAGTTGCGGGGGCAGGACTCGAACCTGCGTCCGCCCATGGCGGATATGAGCCGTTTAAAATTGAAACTTGAACCTATCGGGGTTTTTGAGGATAACCTCTTTGATCCACCTTCTGCCTTTGGCGGATTTGAGGAAGCGTTCACGTTGGATAGCTTGTTTTTTGAGGAAGAAAATCTCGATGTAGACGATAGACCAGGGTTGAAACCTTGCCGTCCAACCTTTGTTTTTCGGATGGTTGTGGGCATGGAGGCGTTTTTTCAGATCGGCAGTGTAACCGATGTAGAACTTTTGATGTTTATGAGAGAACAGGATATAGACGTAGAAGAACTCCATAGTGTAGAATAGAGGAAAAGAAAAGGCCGCCTTGGCGGCCTGTTAGTTGCGGGGGCAGGACTCGAACCTGCGTCCGCCCATGGCGGATATGAGCCGTTTAAAATTGAAACTTGAACCTATCGGGGTTTTTGAGGATAACCTCTTTGATCCACCTTCTGCCTTTGGCGGATTTGAGGAAGCGTTCACGTTGGATAGCTTGTTTTTTGAGGAAGAAAATCTCAATGTAAACGATGGACCAGGGTTGAAACCTTGCTGTCCAACCTTTGTTTTGCGGATGGTTGTGGGCATCGAGGCGTTTTTTCAGATCGGCAGTGTAACCGATGTAGAACTTATGATGTTTATGAGAGAACAGGATATATACGTAGAAGAACTCCATAGTGTAGAATAGAGGAAAAAAAGAAAAGGCCGCCTTGGCGGCCTGCTAGTTGCGGGGGCAGGACTCGAACCTGCGTCCGCCCATGGCGGATATGAGCCGTTTAAAATTGAAACTTGAACCTATCGGGGTTTTTGAGGATAACCTCTTTGATCCACCTTCTGCCTTTGGCGGATTTGAGGAAGCGTTCACGTTGGATAGCTTGTTTTTTGAGGAAGAAAATCTCAATGTAAACGATGGACCAGGGTTGAAACCTTGCTGTCCAACCTTTGTTTTGCGGATGGTTGTGGGCATCGAGGCGTTTTTTCAGATCGGCAGTGTAACCGATGTAGAACTTATGATGTTTATGAGAGAACAGGATATATACGTAGAAGAACTCCATAGTGTAGAATAGAGGAAAAAAAGAAAAGGCCGCCTTGGCGGCCTGCTAGTTGCGGGGGCAGGACTCGAACCTGCGACCTTCGGGTTATGAGCCCGACGAGCTACCAACTGCTCTACCCCGCGATGTATCTTAAATGTCTCACTTCACTTTTGATGATGCAAATATACGAACTTTCAAAAATTATGTCAATACTTTCGCTAAATTTTTTTTTGCTTTGTTATATTCTTAATTTTGAACTATGATTTAATGAATGATGGGAGAAAAAAAGCATAAGAGCGGATTTGTTAATATCATCGGTTATCCCAATGCAGGGAAATCTACATTGGTAAATCAATTGATGGGCATGAAACTGAATATAGTTTCGCCCAAGGCGCAAACCACCAGGCACAGAATATTGGCCATAGATAATGGTGAAGATTATCAAATTGTATATTCTGACACGCCCGGTTTGTTAAAACCTGCTTATGAACTGCACAAAGCGATGCAATTTTATATAGAACAAGCTTTGGAAGATGCCGATATTTTCATTCTTTTGATAGACCTTACAAAAGATGTGGATTGGGAACCGGTAGTTTTGGAGAAGATAAAAAATACAGGTGTTCCGGTAATATTGACATTTAACAAATATGATCTGGTAAAAGAAGAGGATGTGGAAAAATCCATAAAAAAGTGGACAGGGATATTTCCTGATGCATCTTATGTGGTGGTATCGGCTTTGAATGGATATATGACCGATGTTTTGAAAACCATCATATTGCAAAAATTGCCGGAAGGACCGGAGTATTTTCCCAAGAATGAAAACGATATAAGTGACAAAAACTTGCGGTATTTTGTATCGGAAATCATCCGCGAAAAAATATTTTTGCTTTGCCGGGAAGAGTTGCCATACAGCGTGGAAGTATATGTAGAAAAGTATAAAGAGAACCCGGAAATGGATCATATTTATGCTGTCATAGTGGTTGAGAGGGAAAGTCAAAAACCCATGATCATTGGCAAACAGGGCCGGATGTTGAAAGAGATTGGAACTTTAGCCAGGAAGGATATTGAGGAATTGATTGGCAAAAAAGTATTTTTGTCATTACACGTTAAAGTTGACAAAAATTGGAGAAAAGATAAAAACAAACTGAAAAAATACGGATATTTGATACAAGATGAAAGGAATAGCGGTCATAGTAGGAAGGCCTAATGTAGGGAAATCAACACTTTATAACAGGTTGACGAAATCGAAAGATGCGATAGTGGACGAAAAGGCGGGTGTGACCCGCGATCGGCATTATGGAATTGTGGAATGGAATGGAGAAGAGTTTACACTGGTCGATACCGGTGGATGGATCAAAGGTAGCGATGACGATTTTGAGGAATTGATAAGAAAACAAGTGGCATTGGCTTTAAAAGAAGCCGACCTGGTTTTGTTTCTGGTTGATCTTCAGAGTGGGATAACCGGTACGGATGACCAAATTGCCGATCTAATCCGTAAATCAGGAATACCTTGCATCCTGGTGGTGAATAAAACAGATGAATTTACACAAATACCTCTGTCGCATGAATTTTACCGGTTGGGATTTGAGCATTTATTTCCCATTTCTGCCGTTAATGGATTAGGTACCGGCGATTTGCTTGATCAAGTGTTGAAAATGTTGCCGGAAAAAACTGAAGCAGTTGCCGGACGAAAAGATTTACCTTATTTTACCATAGTCGGCAAACCTAATGTGGGCAAATCTACTTTTTTAAACACTCTGTTGGGAGAAGAAAGAAGCATTGTTTCACCTGTTGCGGGAACAACTAGGGACCCTGTGGAGACCCTTTTTAAGGGATTCAACATGGAATTTTATTTGGTTGATACGGCCGGATTAAGAAAAAAAAATAAAATCAAAGAAGATATTGAATTTTACAGCACGTTAAGAACAATCCGTTCAATAGAAAAAAGCGATGTTTGTTTTTTGTTGTTGGATGCTACCGAGGGTATCAATCATCAAGATTTACAGATAGTCAGATATATTGTCGAGAATAAAAAAGGATTGGTAGTTTTGGTCAATAAATGGGACTTGGTCGAAAACAAAACATCCAATACGGCAAAGGAATATGAATCATTGATCAAAAAGAGGTTACAACCGTTTGATGATGTTCCGGTGGTTTTCATCAGTGCTTTACATAAAGTCAGAATATTGAAAGGATTAGAAGCAGGAATGAAGGTTTATGAAAATCGGACAAAAAAAATACCAACCTCTCAGCTCAATGAGGTGCTTTTGCCCATTATTGAAAACAATCCCCCGCCGGCTATTAAAGGTAAATACATTAAAATTAAGTATGTCACGCAACTGCCCACACATGCACCTTCTTTTGCTTTTTTCTGCAATCTTCCACAATATGTGAAAGAACCTTACAAAAGATTTTTAGAGAATCAGATTAGAAAAAATTTTAATTTTACAGGTGTGCCGGTTCAAATATTTTTTAGAAAAAAATAACCAAAATATACAACTATGAAAAAAACATTTTTAATTTCTATTGACAATTTTATTTAGTGCAATTGGTTTTGCACAAAAAGGCCAAAAAGAGGAGGCGTTGGGGGTGTGGATAACGATTGATGATGAAACCAAAAAACCAAAGTCTTTGGTGGAAATTTATATGAAACCCAATGGAAAATTGTATGGTAAAGTTATTAAACTTTTCAGAAAGCCTGAGGAAGATCAAGACCCGGTTTGCGATAAGTGTACCGATGACCGTAAAAATAAAAAAATCATCGGAATGGAGGTGATAAGAGATATGGTTTGGAATGAAAAAGAAAAAGTTTGGGAGGATGGAACCATTTGTGATCCGAAAAACGGAAAGATTTACGATTGTAAATTGTGGGTGGAGAATGGTAAATTGCAGGTGAGAGGATACATTGCATTTTTATATAGAACTCAAACCTGGATAAAATACGTACCTAAGGAGAAAAGAGGAGATTAAGCGAATAAAACGGCAGCCGGCCGAAGCGGATATCCCGCAGCAACGAAGCCCGGGAGGCAAGGCGGCCGGCAGCCGACGGCAGGAGGATCGCCGGCCGCCTTGCCTCCCGTTTGGCTGAGGGGCGAGGAATAGAAGCGGAGGCCGTGCATGCCCCAAATGAAATTCTTTCAAGTATAAAAAGTCTGTTGAAGGTATCGTATACTTTTGATGATGCAGGGCAAGTTTCTTTTCAAAAATGCCTTTGAACGGAAAATTTTACTCTGATATACGTTGCTGTGTCGTAATTGTGTAATGTGTTATGTTGATTAGTTTCGAGCAAATGAAGTATTTTGCATCTACTTCTTTCAGTTGAATTGATAAGAGTTTTAATTCTTGAATGGGCCGGCAGAAATGGTGTAAAAGGTGAAAAATTTATTGATACGCTTATGGGTGAAAAGTGTTGTGGGGAAGTGACGCAGATTGTTTTATAATTGGACAATCTGGGCATTGCTGAATATTTTCTTCCATTTTTTGACGAATTTTTTGCTGAGCTTTTTTTGCTTTACGGCAACAAAATTCATGTAAAAAGATTGCAAACCCTGACGGAAATACCAAACTTGTGATTCGGGTGTGCCGGTGTCTTCGTATTGAGGGGATTCAATTGTGAAAATAATCCAGGGATATTGATCATCGGGTTGGTATTCGACGATCTTCATTTTGGCCTCGGGAGAGCTTTTTTTTATTTCCTGAAAAATCAAGTCTGATACCTTTTTTACATCGGCATCGGGCATATTTTTGATGCAAAGCATTTGCCCAAGTATGGTCCAATTGTCAACAGAATCTTTTTCAGGAATGATTTCTATGACGCGTATTTCTTCATTTTCCTGGTCGAGCACTTTTTTCCATCGATATTCGTCAGGCCATTCGATTCTTAGAGCTTCCTGGCTATAAGCAAAAGCGAACAAGAAAATGAATCCGGAGAATGCAAACAATTTTTTTTGAAAGCTTTTCATGAAAAAAATGATTTAAAGTTTGAAACGCGAAGGTAGTATTTCTGCAGGAATTGGTTTGGAATTTAACAAGTTTTCCAATAAAACCCCCGATGTATAGGCATAGACACCTGTGCCTTTGGTACCACCGCCATTGTTTATGTGCACGTTGGGATATAGCGGATGAGGGCCGGCAACAGGCCGGCGATCTTTCATGGCAGGCCGTATGCCTTGGTGAATGGAAGTGATGGTATAATCTTTGATGCCCAAAAGGTCTAAATCTTTTTTCAATGAACTGGCTGCCAACATAAAATTTTCGGTTGATAAATCCCAAATATAGGAACTTCCGAAAATGGCCGTATTTGTGCCGGTCATCCACAGAAACTTATCTTTTACGTAAAGTGTATGTTTTGTCAGAGAGTGTTTCAAGTTGAGATGAAACAGATGTCCGCCGACAGGTTTAAAGGGCAGATTGCCAAAAAATTTCCCTGATGTTTCGGAGTATCCACGGCAGAAAATTATATGACTTGCCTTGATAGGACCGGTTTGAACAAAATTTTTTGCAATATGCAGTTGTGAGTCGTCAAAATGTTGCTGTATCAAAAGCCCGTGAGCGGTTAAAAATTTTTTCATATCGCTGAAAAAGCCGGAGGAATTCCACCACCATCCTTTGACGGCTGCTACAGGAACTTCCTGTCCAAACCAATCGATGGATTGAATGCCCAGGTAAAAATCGCACAGTGTATCATCATTTTGTTTTGATTGCCATTGTTTTATTTGTTGAGGATTGAGCAATTGATAAATGGTAATTTCGTGAAGATATGGTTTGCCGAGATGTTTTTGGCAAATCAAATTCAATTTTTTCAAACTTTCGAGAATGTTGAAAAAATTCCAACTTAAAGTGATGCGTTTAAATACAACCGGGTTTATCATAGCCGGTGAAATCAATGAACAAGGGGGAATGGTATCGTCTTCAATGAGCAGGAAGGGGATATGTTGGTCGAAAGCACGTAGGGCTGTGAAATAACCGGCAAAACCACCGCCTATGATGATTAACTCGGGCACTCAAAAGAATTGTTATTCTTCTTCAGTTTCTATTTCGAGGTCTGCATTATTGTATTCCATTAAAATTTTCAACATTGTGTTGGTTTCTGTTTGTTTGAGTTCTTCGAGAATTTGGTTGATTCTTTCAACGACTTTATTATTGTCTTCGATTTTTTGACGATATTCGAGAGCAGCCGGTTCGGTAGCTTTTAATTTTTTCAATTCGTCTTCATACAGTTTATTGGTTTCTTCGAAAGAAGATTTCAAATTATTTAACCCAAGAATTCCGCCGAGACGCACCCACCAGGCAGATTGGTCTTTGGCTACCGCTTGTAAAAGGTCCAGGTTCTTCAAGACAAAATCGGGTTTTTGTATTTTCAGGTAATCGGCGTAATGGCTCGCAAGAGTGTATTTTTCGTAAGAACCTGCACGTTGAAACGCTTTACGATAAAAGTTTATTTTGGACGGATCGCCGTCGTAGGAATAAAGTTCTGATAAAGTGCTGATAATCTCACTGTTTTTGTAATTTTCGTACTTTGATGCATAGGCCATTCCAAGATCCCTGTCAGTTTTATACAACCCGACGATGGCCATGGATAAAACCCTGAACGAAGAATCATTAAACGCTTCGAGAAAAAGTTGTTTGGCGTCCGGTTCGTTGTAATAATATTTAACCAGGGCCTCGAGGGCTGCACGTCTTACTTTAGAGGACGGATCATTTTTAAGCAGTTGTTTTAATTTGGTGTAAAGGTCCTGATTGTACTCGGTCAATAAATTTTTGCATTTTTTTACGGCATATTCTCTTAAATACCAGAATCTGTCATCCAGGGCCTTGAGGTGAGTTTTTTTTGCTTCGGGGTTGTTTGAGACGGTGATATCTTGCAATGCTTCCAAACGGTCTAAAAACAATGGCCCGTGAAGATATTGGAAAATGCGTTCTTCGATAGGTTTTTCTTCAACTTTTTCGCACAACAACATTTTTTCGGCATCCACATTGACCCAATCAGGTTTGATCGGACAATCGAAATCGAAATATTGTTCGGCCAATTCCAGCACAATAGAATGGGTAGTTTTGGTGCCGTTGTAATAAATATCCACGTTCATCGGTAATTTGTAAAGGGGGGTGCTTTCAAAATCCTGTAATTGTGAAATCTTTACGATCACTTTTTTGGCAGAATCGTTGTAAACGGTTTCAATTTCCAAAACCGGGTGACCGGAAGCGAGAAACCATTGATTGAAAAACCAGTTTAGGTCTTCGCCGGTAACATCTTCAAAAGCCAAACGAAGATGGTGAATTTCGACAGGGCTGAGTGCATGCCTGCGGAGATAAAGGTTGAGAGCATCAAAAAACGCTTCGTCGCCCACATATTTTCTCAACATGTGAAGCACACGTCCGCCTTTGGCATAGGAATGACGGTCGAACATGTCTTCACGGTCGGTATAGTCAAAACGTATCAAATCCACTTGTTTTTCCGACGCTTCGTTCAGATATGATCTCAGGTCTTCGTGCAGGTGTAGATCGGCTTCTTCGCGGCCTTTGTCGTATTCAAGCCAGAGATATTCGCCATAAGTGGCAAAACTTTCGTTCAAAGGAAGGTTTGCCCATGATTCACAAGTAACCCAATCGCCAAACCAATGATGAAACAATTCGTGCGCAATGATGTCGTCGTGGTTTCCATCGACCATTTCTTGTCTGGTTTGTTGAACAAATTCTCCATGAATTACGGCGGTGGTGTTTTCCATAGCGCCCGATACATAGTCCCGCACGATCACCTGAGCATATTTTTGCCAGGGGTATGGGAATTTTAAAACATCGGAATAAAACGTCAACATTTTGGGAGTACGGCCGAAAATATCTTTTGCATAAGGTTCATATTCTTTTTCGACCCAATAACTTAATTCTATGGGTTTTTGATCTTTGTATTGCCATTGTTCTTTGACTACAGCATAATCACCGATGGCCATCATAAAGAGATATGGCGCATGCGGTTTATCCATTACCCAATAATCTGTGCGGGTACCATCCCCGTTTTTTTTACTCGAAACAAGCAACCCGTTGCTTAGCGTTTTATATTGGTCCTCTACAGTGATGTATATTTCCTGAGTGGTTCTTTCATTAGGGGCATCGATGGTCGGAAACCAACAGGAATTGGCTTCGGTTTCGCCCTGGGTCCAAATTTGTTTTGGTTTGGTTGAATCTGTACCTAACGGATTAATGAAATACAATCCCTTGTCGGAAGATATAGCTTCGCTGCCTCCTATGTTTGAACGCAAATCAGGTTTGGCTGTATAATCGACAAACAAAGTGAATGTATCGTTGCGTTGGAAAGTGCGGGGAAGGAAAATCACAATTTCCAAACTGTCTTCATAACGGTATGGCAGATCCTGCAAATTACCTTTTTTATCGACCAATGAAATTTTATGCAAATCAAATCCTTTGGCATCGATTCTGAAAGAATCCACAGGATAATAATATGGTTTGAAAGTTAACCATGCCTTTCCGAACAAAAATCTTTTTTCCCAACTGAATCTTACGTCCAGTTTGGTGTGAAGCAAGTCAACCACCCGTTTTTCAGATGGGTGGTATACTTTTGGTTGAGGCACAGAACTCACTTTGAATGTATCCAAAAGTATATCGTCATTTCCTACTTCAACGGTATTTTTTTTAGTTCCACATTGTATAATGGTTAACCCAAGCAATCCGGTGAAGATAAAAGTTGAAATTCTGTTCATAACTTAAAAGTCATTTAAATTGATGCGGTAAAATTATATTTTAAATCTCTTTTCCGGTAAAATTTTTCAAAAAAAAGCCATCAGGCCTCAATTGTAAACTCCCGAATGAGCAAATGTAGTGATTTTCTACACAACCCAGTTCTTTTATCTGTGCCATTCATTTAATTTCATTTTTCTTAAACAATTAATCTGTCAAATATTAGTAAAATTTGGCCGAAGATTGATGAAATTATTTCATTCACAATAATTTAAAAACAAAATAAATTTTGCAAAAAATTTGTAAAAGAAACTTATTGCTAAAGAAGATCGCAATACGCAATTCGTCTTTGAAAATTCGTAATACGTAATTAAAAATAGACACCAAGTTTAACATTTTTTGTCAGACAAAAACAAACGGCAAAGAAACGGTGGGCATACTTTTGCTTCAAAAAAAGCAATGGAAACACCGGAAAATTATTTGACCAAAGAACAATTTATCGAGTTGTACAAACAAGCACAACTACCCGATCATCGAATGTATGAAGCGTCGATGAAAGAATACATAAAGTTGAATGCAACACGGTTTCATCGAATATTGGAAAATTACAAAGCCGATGAAGAAACAAGAAAAAGTATAAAAGAACTATTGGGAAGGAATAAAATTTTTGTGGATATCATTGCCGAACCCTGGTGTGGTGATGTTGCACAGATACTGCCTGTGGTTTTCAATATGTTTGAAGATGTCGTTAATGCAGAAATAAGGATTTTTTTGCGGGACAGCAACGAAAAGTTGATGAATCGGTATTTGACAGACGGGCATAAAAAAAGCATCCCTATTATCATCATAAGAAACCAAGAAGGGGAAGAATGTTTTCATTGGGGTCCAAGACCCGGGAAAGCACAAGAAATTTTTTACAAAACATGGCAAGAAACTTCCAATAAAGACAATGCATACCGGGCATTACAAAATTTTTACAATCAAGATAAAGGAAAAAGCATAGAAAAAGAATTGATGGAATTGTTTGAAAAACACCGGAGATGTATTTTGAAAAACAATTAAATTCGCCCCAAAAAAATCATGCAGGAATATAATTTCGCCGAGATAGAAAATAAATGGTTAAAACGCTGGGAAGAAGAAAAAACATATAAAGTAGAAGATTATTCCGGGAAGCCCAAGTTTTATGTGTTGGATATGTTTCCGTATCCTTCGGGAGCAGGTTTGCATGTGGGGCATCCGTTAGGGTATATTGCTTCAGACATTTTTGCAAGATACAAAAAATTAAATGGTTTTCACGTATTGCATCCGATGGGTTTTGATGCATTTGGCTTACCGGCCGAGCAATATGCCATCCAGACGGGACGTCATCCGGCCGAAACCACAGAAGAAAACATCGAAAGGTACAAAAAACAATTGAAAAAAATCGGATTTTCTTATGATTGGGAACGTGAAATACGCACCTGCGATCCCGGCTATTATCGTTGGACCCAATGGATATTTCTTAAACTTTTTGACAGTTGGTATGATTTGAATATTCAGAAAGCCCGACCGATAAAAGAATTAAAAGAAATATTTTCGAAAACGGGTACGGAAAACCTGAATGCAGCATGTGGGGAAGAAATGTCTTTTACTTCTGCAGAATGGAATAAATTTTCAAACAAAAAGAAGGAAGAGATATTGATGAATTACCGCCTGGCTTATTACAGCGAGGCGTATGTCAATTGGTGTCCGGCATTAGGCACAGTATTGGCAAACGATGAGGTGAAAGATGGATTGTCAGAAAGGGGGGGATTCCCCGTAGAAAGGAAATTGATGCCCCAATGGAGTTTACGTATCACCGCATATGCCGAAAGATTGTTGCAAGGTTTGGAACGGTTGGAATGGAGCGAGAGTATTAAAGAAGCTCAACGCAATTGGATAGGCAAAAGCCAAGGATGTGAAATTCTTTTTGAGATTGAAAAAAGCGGAGAAAGAATAAAAATCTTTACGACACGACCCGATACGATCTATGGAGTGACTTATCTGGTATTGGCGCCCGAACACCCGTTGGTGGAAAAAATTACAAGTGAAGAACAAAAGCAAGCGGTGGAAGAATACGTCAAATATGCCAAAAACCGGAGCGAAAGAGACCGTCAGGCCGATGTCGAACGTGTAACCGGGGTATTTACCGGAAGCTATGCCACACATCCTTTGACCGGAGAAAAAATACCGATATGGATAGCAGAATATGTTTTGTATAATTATGGTACGGGAGCCGTAATGGCTGTACCTGCCCATGATGAGAGAGATCACCGTTTTGCCTTGCATTTTGACCTACCCATAAAACAAGTGATTGAAACGCCCGAAGGTTGGAATCTTCGTAAAGCCGCCTACACCGAAAAAAAAGGCAAATGCATCAATTCTGAAATCATCGATGGACTGGAAGTTGGCGATGCCATTGAGCGTATCGTTCAAGAATTGGAAAATAAAGGATTGGGCAAGAAAGTGACTCAGTACCGTTTAAGGGATGCTGTGTTTGGCAGGCAAAGATACTGGGGGGAGCCCATTCCTGTTTATTATGACGAAGAAGGTGTGCCTTGTCCTGTAAATGAAAACGACTTACCCGTTACCTTGCCCGAAATCGACAAGTATCTTCCTACAGAAACAGGAGAGCCGCCACTGGCCAGGGCAAAGGATTGGAAATACAAAGGAAAATTTGAATTTGAAAAAACAACTATGCCCGGATGGGCGGGTAGTAGTTGGTATTTTATACGATACATTGATCCACATAATCAAAAGCGAATTGCAGACCCCGAAAAGTTGAAATATTGGCAAAATGTGGATTTATACATAGGAGGCAGCGAACATGCCACGGGTCATTTGATTTATGCCAGATTCTGGACGAAGTTTCTTTATGATTTGGGAGTTGTGCCTTATGACGAACCTTTTGCCAGGATGATCAACCAAGGAATGATTTTAGGCAATAGTGCACTTGTATATCGAAGCAAACAAAAACCCAATCTATATGTTTCTGCCGAAAAAGTGGACAATCCTGCCGAGTATTCCTTAATTCATGTTGATGTCAACCTGCCGGATGAAAATGATTATATTGACGTGAAAGAAATTGCAAGCAGGCCGGGTATGTATGGGGAAAATTTACAATTTGACACTTCCATTCCCGGAAAATTGAAATGTGTAAGAATGGTCGAGAAAATGTCGAAGTCAAAATTAAATGTGGTAAACCCCGACGATATTATTGAAAAATATGGTGCAGATACATTGCGTTGTTATGAAATGTTTTTGGGACCCATCACAGACCATAAGCCATGGGATACCAAAGGAATAGAAGGAGTGCACAGGTTTATAAAGAAATTTTGGCGTTTGTTTCACATGGAGGGCACTTGGAATGTTTCTGAAGATTTGCCGGACGAAAAAGAATGGAAGGTGTTGCATAAAACAATAAAAAAAGTCAGAGACGATATTGAACGCGCTTCATTAAATACGGTGGTCAGTCATTTAATGATTGCCGTAAACGAATTGCAAGAATTAAAGTGCAACAAAAGGAAAATACTTGAACCTTTGGTTGTGTTAATCTCACCGTATGCACCTTTTATTGCCGAGGAACTGTGGGAAAAATTGGGACACAACCAATCTGTTTACCATGCCACATTCCCTAAATACGATGAAAAATATTTGCAAGACAGTTCATTTGAATATCCTGTATCGTTCAACGGCAAGGTAAGATTTAAACTTGAATTGCCGGTGGAAATGAGTGAAGAGCAAATCAAAGAAGTTGTAGTGAGCCATGAAAATTCAGCCAAATGGCTACAAGGAAAAACACCTAAAAAGATTATTGTTGTAAAAAACAGGATCATAAATGTGGTGGTTTAGTTTTATGGTTTGATAAGTTTATACCTTTGAACGTCATTGAGCGATCTCAATTCCAGAATATACATACCCGGCGGCCAATGACCGGTGTTTAATTGAACAGTAGGCGTATTGACAAAAGGGGCATCATAGAGCAATTGACCGGAAGGAGAATAGACGCTGATGTTTGGCTTATCCAAGAGGTTGGGAACATCCACATAAATTCTTTCATTAAATGGATTTGGGTAAATTTTTACGGATGTTTCGGAGAGGGATTCGATATTTAACACAGGCGTTTGGTTTTGATAAGAAGTATCGACGATCACATAGTCCTGGCAATTGAAATAATTTCCATTGGAATAAGTTTTTACAAGCATAAAATCGCTTAGTCCGACAGAAGGTTCTTCCGAAAAGCCGACCATGAAAATTCCAAGTCCGGGTATGTTTGTGGCAGATAAGAAACGGTCATTTTCCAGTCCGCCTTCTGCGCCGGAAGTGATAAATGTCCCATTTGTCATGAACGTATAATAAACCCCTTCGTCATTGCCATAACCATAATTTTCTGCATAACCGGTCACTGTGATATAACCCGGTTGAAAGGAGAAAATTTGTTGCATGTAAGTGTTTATGTTTGCTATACCGGTCCAAAACTCGTTGATTAAATTCAAATTCATATCTCGTTGTTGGATATATGCTTTGTATTCATTGCTTTGTTTGGTGGAATTATAAACACTGATAAAAGTATTGGCAGTTGTGTCATAAATCACCGAACTCAAAATGGATATGCTGTCTTCATTCTGAATGAGGGCCATTAAGCTGTCACCATTGTTTAAGTCGACCATTAAATAATATGGATTAAAAATACCGTTTTGGGCAATATCTGTATTGCCTGCGATCAAAACTCTGCCGGAAGTGTCTTCTGCAAGATCATTGGCAAAATCGTCAGATCCGGCAAATCCGAAGGTTTTTTCCCAAACTTTATTTCCGGCAGTGTCAAGTTTCAGAATATACATATCCTGCTTGCCGTTTGGGTTGTTATAAGTATAACCGGCAATCAACAGGTGGGTGTCGGACGAAAGCACGATGGCGTTCGAATATTCCCAGGCATAAGAACCATAGGTTTTTATCCACATAAGATTTCCCGCGGTGTCCCATTTAGCCAGGAAAATATCCCATTGATTACCATCAACCGAATTAGTGTTGCCACAACCGTATATAAATTGATTTTGTAGGATTACCATTCCGGTTAAATCTTCCGATTGGGGGCTGCCATAGATTTTAGACCATACGATGTTTGATAAAGTGTCAACTTTGATCAAGTGAATATTTCCGCCGCCAAAATTGCCGGCACCTGTATTACCGCCGAGAATTAAATGCATATCAGGAAGTGCCACTATAGTTTTTCCATAATCGTAAGTTTTGCTGCCTATTCTTGAGCCGAAACAATAATCCTGACCGTTAAGCTCAATGTTCGATATGAGCATGATCAAAAAGACATAATGATAATTTTTCATACAAAAGTTTTTATGTAAAAATAGTATTTATTTGTGATGTATATACACAATGGTGCCTTCTTTTATATGGTCATACAATTCCATGATCTCATCATTTTTCATTCTGATACAGCCATGAGAAGCCGGCCGTCCCAATCTGCCTTCTTCGGATGTTCCGTGTATGTAGATATGCCTTTTAAAGGAATCGACTTTACGTCCTTTGTTAACACCCGGTTCGAGACCTTCCAACCATAAAATTCTGGTCAATACATCGTCGGTGGGCGAACGCGAAGTATCTGTATAGATCGTAGCAATTTTACCGGTAAATCTTCTGCCTACAAACCTGCCATAGAGGGGCACTCCATCACCGATTTTCATTTTAACCATATGCAGACCATAAGGCGTTTTTTCACTGCCCCATTCGTTTCCTATACCTTTCTCGGCAGTAGATATGGTAAAAGTTTTGACGAGTTGATTATTTTTAATCCAATACATTTTTTGTTTTCGAGGAGAAATAAAAAGATATTCATCCGGTTTGATACCATATTTCAGTTCCAGAAATTCGGTAGCAAAATCGGCAAAAGTTTCGTTTGTTTCAAATGATTTTACCGCTTTTTCTTGAGCAGAGTCAATCGGCGCAGCGGAAGGTACAGTTATGATGTTTTTTTTGCTTCTACAACCGGCAAAGGCAATGACGAATAACAGCACACAACGTAGCGTATATCTCATAACATTTTTCATTCTTAAAAATAATTGACCAATCCAAAATGAATCTTTCCATTTAACCAGTCGACCGGGTTTTTTTGTTCCCTTCCTACAGCATAATAAACCGAGAAAAAACCGGCTTTTGATTCAAAAGTATAACCAATGCCGAATCCAAAAGGCCAATCATAAAAGAAACCATCAACAATATCTTGTTCATAATAAGCCAAATTATAGAAAATAGAAAAATAAGAACTACGGTCGGTCAAAAACATATATTCCAACAACCCGGTTGCATAAGAAGTGGCATAAATGCTTTCTTCGTTGAAACCACGCAAACTGTTTATGCCGCCAATACGTTGCGATTCAGAAAAAAATATGACCGGATATTGTAGTGTGTATCCGGATATTGCGATCTTGACAATTTGCCTTTTCGTGATGGATTGATAAGTTGTGAATGTTCCGGAAAATTCAAATTGGTAACTTTTACTTTCAATATAATTTTTCCAAAAACTGTCGTTGATGGATTTTCGTCCTACAAAAAAATCGGCATTGGCCACAATTCCTTTCGAGGGTATGATTCTTCCGGCGGTTGAGTTAAACATATAACCCAAACCGACAGAATTTTGATTGACATTTGCCAAAGAATAATTTATCGAAGAACTTCCCAGATTGCCGATATTCCTTTGCTTGACCCATAACCGGAGTTTTTGACGGGCATCAGGGATCAGTTGAATGCCGGTTTTGTTTTGTAAATCAAGAAAACTGGTATCCCTTTTAAATAATCTGAAATCTTCATCAATGCCAAAGATCGAATTGAAAACAAAAGGATAGTCAAACTGTATGCTCAATTGCTGGGTTTGGACCTGAATACGTTTCCACTGAAAAGCAATCTTTTCTGCTTTATGCAAGGCATTGTTCAATTGTAAAGACACATCGCCCGTAATCAAAGTTTTACCCGAGCGATTATCGGGAAATAACCCGAGGATGCCCGAAATTCGGTTGATTTTTCTATTGTCGGCGTAGATCTTTATGTAACAATAATCTTGTCCGAATATGACTTCACTTGGTTGGGTGACTTCAATAAACGCAATGCTTTTCAACTTTTCGTCCAACGTTTTTAGTTTATATTCTTGATATTGGTCGCCGGGTTTAATTTCAATGACAGTATGGAGGTATTTTTCCGGGATTTTGGCAGAACCTGATATATGAATAGAGTCGATGGTAAAATATTTCCCTTTTTTTATTTTCATTATGCCTGACAAAGAGTCGTTTTCAATGAATATGCTGTCTAACTGAATTTGCACAAAAGGATATCCATGGTTTTCGTATTCTTCGAGAATGTGAATAATTTCTTTTTCCAATTTGTAGAGATTAACTTGAGAATTTTTAAATTTAGTACTGAGCTCGTATTGTAGAGGCGCGTCATCGTCCGAAGAAATTTTAAGGTTTTTCCAGAAATATTTTTTCCCCAAATAAAAATAAACCATCATTTTATTGCTGTCTGTAACCATGGAATCAATACCGGAATCAATGTATCCATTGACAAAAAGCAGATTCAAAAATTTTTTTTGTTGTTTATTCCATTCATTGAACGTCATTTGGTTCGAAATATTTTCGGCCGGTTTTTGTGATGATTCCGGTGCGGTGTTAAAAAAAATATAAACACTGTCAATTTTTTGGGCAAACAATGTTGACGTCGATAGCAAAAAGAAAAGCAAGAAAGCATTGTATAATCTCATGACTTAGATAAATTCCAATCAATGGGTTCGATGTTGTGTTGCATTAAATATTGGTTGGTTTTTGAAAAATGTTTGCAGCCAAAAAATCCTTTGGCTGAAAAAGGAGAGGGGTGCGCTGCAGTAAGAATCAAATGTTTGTTCTTGTCGATCAAATTTGCTTTTTGTTTTGCAAAATTGCCCCAAAGCAGGAATACAAGGTGATTTTTTTTTGCAGAAAGGGCTTTGATAGTTTCATCGGTGAATCTTTCCCAACCAATGCCGTGATGGGAGGCAGGTTGATGTGATCGGACGGTTAAAATGGCATTTAGTAAAAAAACACCTTGTTTAGCCCAATCGGTCAAATCACCATGGTTGGGTTCAGGCATCCCCAAATCATCGTGGAGTTCTTTAAAAATGTTGACGAGCGAAGGAGGAGGTTTCACGCCTTTTTTAACCGAAAAACACAAGCCGTGGGCCTGTCCGGGACCATGATAAGGGTCTTGCCCTATGATAACGACCTTTACCTTATCAAAAGGCGTTAAGTTATAGGCCTGAAAAATTTCGTCTGAGGGAGGGAAAATGGTATACCGCTTTTTTTCTTCCAGCAATTTTTTTTTTAAATCCAGAAAATATGGTTGTTGAAATTCTTCTTTCAAAACTTCATACCAGGTCTCGTGAATATTGGGTTTTTTAATTTTAATTTCCATTTTTTATTAACAATTTATTAAAAAATGTATCTACAAATTTCTTTAATTATTATTTTTGTGAAAAATATTTTTCAAAAATTACAAGAAATGAAAAAGTTACTTTTTCTTTTTGCCGCTATTTTAACAATTGTGCTGTCGTCGTGCAAAAGTCATGAAAAATGCCCGGCATACAGTAAAAAGGACATGAACAAAGAAGTGCGTTCTTAACGTTGTTCTGTCTTGTTTGATTAAAAGTATTCATCACTTTCTGTATTCGAAATGGATTTCCTGAATGATGTCCGGGTGCAAGCTGAGTGCAACCGGACAGTTCAGAGCGGCTTTTTCGAGTATCATTTGTTCTTTTTCGTTTAATGGGTCACCGATAGTGATAGTGATTTTTATTTTGGCAATTCGTCTCGGATTCGATGCCATAACCTTTACGACACTTGCAGAAACATCGGTGAGAGTTATGTTGTGATGATCGGCGGCTATTCCCATAATGGTCATCATACAAGAAGCCAAAGATGTTGCAGCCAAATCGGTGGGCGAAAAAAATTGTCCCAATCCATGGTTGTCGACCGGAGCATCGGTGATAATTTTTTGGCCACTTTTCATGTGTGTGGCTTCAGTTCTTAAACTTCCCAAATATTTAACAACGGATGTTACATGATTCTCTGTCATAATGATTTTTTTTTTAATTTTGTTTTTCATAATAGCAAATGTACACGAAAAGCATCATATTTTTATTTTACGTATTGATTTGTTTGATTTTTTCCCAAAAAGTCGATGCGCAACAAACCGTTTTTGAAGAAACTACCGTAATTTATAAAAGGGAAAATATCTGGGGGGCATATGTACATACTCAAGGAGTGGGTTTTTTATACAGGAAAACCTTTCATCGCACCGGATTCTCAAGATATATATTTGAAGTGGAGATGGCCTCGGTGAAACATTCGAAGGAAATAAAGAAGTTTAATCCTTTAAACGACAATAATCGAGGGTATTTTTATGGTAAAAAAAATTCTGTTTGGTTTATCAGGCCTTCATTTGGATTGTTTCATACCATAGCCCCCAAACAAAGTTTAAAGGGTGTGTCGATTTCCTACATTTACAGTATAGGCCCTGTGATTGCCTGGGCAAAGCCAATTTATTTGTTAATTAGAAACAATACACAAGATCCCGGGTATGCTTATTTGACGATCGAACCATACGACGAAAACAAACATAATCTGGACAATATCTATGGACGTGCAAGTTGGTGGAAAGGACTGGGGAAATCGAAATTTTATCCCGGCTTATATTTAAAATGGGGAGTAAATTTTGATTATTCCATTGAGCAAAGTGAAGTGAATGCTTTGGAGGCAGGAATGATGATTGACGCATTTCCTGCACGAATACCCATCATGGCTCCGTCCAAGGTGAAAAACGATTGGTTGTTTTTAAATTTGTATGTTAATATTACTTTTGGCAACAGATTTACACAATAAAACAAACATTTATGGAAGAAATTAAAAGTGAAATAAAAAAGAAGCCGGAATGGTTGAGGGTGAAATTACCGGTGGGTGAAAATTATAAAAAAGTTAGAAACATTGTTGACGAATATAAATTACATACCATTTGTCAAAGTGGCAATTGTCCTAACATGGGGGAATGTTGGGGAGCCGGAACGGCCACCTTCATGATTCTTGGCAATATATGTACCCGTTCATGCGGATTTTGTGCCGTGGCTACGGGGCGACCTTTGCCCCCGGATCCTGATGAACCGATGCGGGTGGCGATGTCTGTTAAGTTGATGGGGGTAAAACATTGTGTCATTACATCGGTAGACAGAGATGATCTAAAAGACGGAGGTTCAATTATATGGGCCGAAACCGTTAAAGCTGTGAGAAAAGTATCGCCCGGCACCACCATGGAAACATTAATTCCTGATTTTAAAGGCGTAAGAGAAAATATTCAACGGATAATCGATGTAGCCCCCGAGATTGTTTCACACAACATGGAAACAGTAAAACGTCTGACCCGTCAGGTAAGAGTTCAAGCCAAATATGAAAGAAGTTTGGAGGTTTTGAGAATTTTAAAAGAAGGAGGCATGCGTACGAAATCCGGTATTATGTTGGGTTTGGGAGAGACAGAAGATGAGGTGATTGAAACTATGCAAGATTTAAGAAATGCCGGAGTAGATATTTTAACTTTAGGACAATATCTGCAACCTACACCCAAACATTTGCCCGTAGCAGAATTTATTAAACCGGAGAAATTTAAAGAATACAAACAAATCGGATTGGAAATGGGATTTAAATTTGTTGAAAGTGGTCCGTTGGTCCGCTCTTCTTACCATGCCGAGAAGCATTTGTTTTAAACATATAAAACAATAAGTTTAACAGATTTTAAAGAATTAAAATTAAATTTATATTTTTGTCCAATTGAAAAATAAATTCTATTTATGATGAAAAATATGTACTTTAAAGGTTCAATCGTTGCAGGCATCGGGGTAGCCATTGCTTTAAGCGGATTTCAATGGGGCAGTGCACCAAAATATAAACCACGAAAAACAGACCCTGCGCAATCGGCAGAAGGTGTGATGTGGTGGTATAAAACGATGAAAGCCAATCAAATAACGGGTGAGGTTGATCCTGCTGATTACTATCAAGCATGGAATCAAGTGAGGAAAGAAAAAAACTCCAATAAATCTCTGGGATTGCAATGGGAAGAAATGGGCCCATGGAATGTGGGAGGACGCACCCGTGCAATTTTGATAGACAAAAACAATCCAAACAGAATGTATGCCGGAAGTGTTACCGGAGGTTTGTTTTATTCAAATGACGGGGGCAATACCTGGAACATATATAATGCAGAATTGAACAATACGTGTATTTCTACAATTTGTCAAACTTCCAACGGACGGATATTTGTAGGAACAGGTTCTACTGCTGAAGTAAATTTAGCAGGAAATGCCAATAGCACGGGGTCAGTTGGAGGAGGTATTTTTGAAATAACAGGAAATGGAAATTTCACATGGATAGTTGGACCTGGTGCCACACCGCCAAACAACAGCACTTCTGTTGATTGGGCTTTTGTCAACAAACTTGAGGCCTATGGCAATAGAATTTATGCAGCAACCAACAAAGGGTTGAGAGTTGCTGACCCGGACAATAACGGTAATTACAGCAATTGGTTTAACCCTATTTATGTTTCTTGTACCAATAGCTTTCAAGTAACCAGTGATTGTAAGGATGTTTCGGTGGCATCTGACGGAACCGTGGCCGCTGCTTTTGGAAACAAAATTTATGTTTCTCCTAATGGGAATGATAATACTTTTTGCACGATATACACGGTGTCAGGTGCAAGCAGAATATTGGTTGAATTTGCTCCCAGCGATCCCAATGTGTTGTATTATTCGGCCACCAACACATCCGGTTGTCTTGCTTCTATAGGGATCTCTCTGGATAAAGGAAATACCTTTGATATTATAGCGCAAGGAGGAGGTTCGTTCGATCCTTATACGTTAACGCCCACCCAGGGTGGATGCCAGGGATGGTATGATATGTCGATGGCTGTTTATCCTAACGATCCTTTCAAATTGTTGGTGGGTGGAATCGAGTTGTTCCGTTGGTATAAAACCCAAAGCAATCCTGTTTTTGGGCAATGGCAAAAAATATCATCTTGGACTCCACAAGGAAATTTCAACCCTTATTATGTACACGCCGATCAACATTTTATAGTTTTTAAGGACAACAATACTGCTTATTTTGGAACCGACGGGGGGGTATTCAGATCATCTAATCTCAATGATTTGAATCCTACTTTTGTTTCTTTGAATTTTCGTTATGCAACAGCTCAGTTTTACTCTTTAGGAATTTCATCCTACATAAATTCAAACAATGGAGTAGATGTTATTATGGGTGGAACACAGGACAATGGCACGCAAGTAATGGGGCTGCCAAATGTTTTCCATCCAAAATATGGTTTTGAAATTAGTGGTGGTGATGGATTTGATTGTGATATTGCCACTGTATCGGATGTTCTATTTCATACTGTTTATTTCGGATCGCTATCCAGATCATCTTCAAGTGGTGCCAGTGGAACTTTTTTTGACAGTGAACTTTCCACGGCCTGCCAAAACGGTTGCGGTCCTTTCTATACTTGCATTCGTTACTGGGATACTTACTACGCACCCAATACTAAAGATTCGGTTCAAGTGGTATTAAGCAATAATGTAAATCCCGGCGATACCATTTATTACGAAAGTTCAACGAATGACATACCGTTGTATTTTGTTGCCACTCAAAGTTACAACAATGGTGATACCATTAAATTGCCCGATTATGTTCAAAACAAATTGGCATTTGCCAATCCGATTGCAGGCACAATCTACCTGACAAGACAAGCAGCGAATTTTGACAAAAATCCCGAGTGGGACAGAATTGCCGGTTCGCAATCCATACCGGATGCATTTTCGGGAACGGCCGTATGTATGGAATTTTCAAAAGATGGAAATCATTTGTTTGTCGGTACGTCGAATGGGTCTGTCTACAGAATCTCCAATTTAATGAATGCATATGACAGTGCCACTTCAGACATTAGGTCTTCATCATGTGTTTTAACTTGTACGCGTATCGGTTTATTCAGTGGAAGGGCAATAAGTGGAATTGCCGTAGACCCCAATAATCCTGACAATATCGTTGTGGTTTTGGGTAATTATGGTAATACCAATTATGTGTACAGATGCATCAATGCCACATCGGCTCCTTCTTCTAATAACACATCAAACTTTGTCAACATTACAAATGCAAACTTGCCGAAATGTCCGGTTTATGATGCCGAGATAGACATGAACGACAAAAACAGAATCATACTGGGCACCGATTGGGGGGTCTATGCATGTTCCAATGGATTTACCGCTGTGGGCCCCTTGGTAGATTGGGCTCCGGAAAAAACAGGAATGGGTAATGTGCCTGTTTATGAGATTCGTCAACAAACATTGCCTTGGGCTCCAAATGCCGGAGTTATATATGCGGCCACTCACGGAAGGGGCTTCTTTAAAACAGGCTCTTTGGTGGGCATTAAAGAAATTGAAAAGAATATTACCAATGTAGAAATAAGTCAATTGAATCTTTTCCCGAATCCGGCCAACGATGTGATTAACATCAAAATAGAAGGAAATCAAAATTCTATGGCCATCGTGCAAATCTACGATCTAAAAGGTGCTTTGGTAAAAGAAGCTTCATTCAATGGCTTATCCAAAGGTATTGCCCGTATGTCTATGAATGTAAACGAACTGCGAAGCGGATCTTATATTGTAAAGGTTGTCAATGGCGAACAAACATTTACACGCAAGTTGTTGATCCAACATTAAGAAAATTTAACTGTTTCAAAAAAGGGTTGCCTTATACAGGCAACCTTTTTTTATTGTATCTTTACGCAAAACAAATTATTATGAAAATAGCCATCAATGGATTTGGCAGGATTGGAAGAACGTTTACAAGAGCAATTTTTAAAAATCCTGCAGCATATCAATCAATAGAAATTGTTGCCATCAACGATCTGACCGATATCAAAACCTTGGCCCATTTGCTGAAATATGATTCTGTTCATGGTCTATTTCCCGGTGAGGTGAGTCATGATGAAGACGGAATAATTATCAATGGAAAGAAAATAAAAGTGTTTGCCGAAAAAGATCCATCCGCATTGCCCTGGAAAGCATTGGAGATTGATATAGTATTGGAAAGTACCGGTTTGTTTAGAGATAAAGAGTCGGCAAGTAAACATTTGCAAGCAGGAGCAAAAAAAGTCATTATATCGGCTCCTGCCAAGGGGGATATTCCTTCGGTTGTCATGGGTATCAACCACCATATTTTAAAGAAAGACGATGCGATAATCTCCAATGCATCCTGTACAACCAATTGTGCAGCACCGATGATTAAAATTTTGGATGATCTTGCCGGCATTGAAGATGCGTTTATTTCTACCGTACATGCGTATACCAACGATCAAAGGTTGCACGATTCTCCACACAAAGACCTGCGGAGAGCCCGGTCTGCTGCGGTTTCTATTGTTCCAACCACTACCGGTGCAGCTAAGGCGTTGGGGGATATTTTCCCAAATCTCAAAGGACATTTAGGTGGTGCCGGTATAAGGGTTCCCGTACCTGACGGATCGTTGACGGATATTAGTGCCGTAGTTAGAAAAAAAGTAAGCGTAGAGGAAATAAACAAGGCATTTAAACAAGCTGCGGAAAATGAGATGAAAGGTATTTTACAATACTGTGAAGATCCGATAGTATCGGCCGATATTGTCGGAAACACTCACTCTTGTATATTTGATGCCGAATTGACAACCATTGTGGGAAATATAGTGAAAGTTGTAGGGTGGTACGACAACGAAACCGGATATTCAAACCGTTTGTGCGATTTGATGCTTTACTGTTTTAATTTGTAAAAACATCAACATAAATTACTGCTTAGTCAATCACGTTGGTGGATTCTCATATCGGTCAGCGGATTATTTTTAAATTAAAATTCAAAGAAAGGGGATTGATTTATCTTGTTTTATTGTTCCTTTATAAGTACAGGTTGTGTCCCGACAAGTATAACATGATTATAATCAATCCTATGGCGATTCTGTAATAGCCAAACCAACGGAAACCATATTTTGTCAAGGCGGCAATAAAAAATTTGATGGCGAGCATGGCTACTACAAATGAAACAATATTTCCGGTGATCAACAACGAGAGATTACCGGAATCAAGCGTCATGGGATTTTTGTAAATTTTATAAACCGAGGCGGCAAACATAGTGGGTACGGCAAGAAAGAATGAAAACTCGGCTGCGGTTTTTCTGTCAATTTTTTGAACTAATCCGCCAATGATGGTGGCTGCACTTCGTGAAACTCCCGGAATCATGGCAACACATTGAAAAATGCCGATAATAAGAGCTTCATTGTAAGAGATGTCAGTTTTGTTTGTTTTGTTTTCGGTCCATTTATCAATGTAAACAAGAATCCAACCGCCGACAAAAAGTGAGATTCCTACCGTCAGTACATTTTCTAAGAGTTGGTCGATAATGTCATTGAGCAAGAGGCCAAAAATCACCGCAGGAATGAAAGCCGTGAAAAGCAGATAGTAAAATTGCAAGTTTTTGAAAAAACGTTGAAAATATGTGACAACAACTGCCAGAATGGCTCCAAACTGTATTTGAACGATAAAAGTTTTGACAAAATCATCGGATGGAATACCTAAGAAATATTGGGCAATCATCATATGTCCGGTGGATGAAACAGGCAAAAATTCGGTGAGACCTTCGACGATGGCCAAAATAATTGCGTCCCAAATGGTCATTGGTCAAATTTTTTCATAATACCAACGCCGATAATAAAATATCCCAACAAAACAATGACCGGTGCAAGCGTGATTCTGCGGAAACTGAAAATTTCGCGTGAAAAAACGTTAGGGTCTTCAGATCCACCGCCGACCATCAAAATGTAGCCAATGACCACGATAACAATACCGGCAACAATGATTTGGTAGTTTTTTTTATTTAGTACAAAAGGGTTTTTCATAGCTTTAAAAATATAAATCGGATGTTTTTAATCGTAAATATTTGCTTACGGCAAAAATAGTAGAAATCCATGAAATAAATATTCCCAATAATATTTTGGCTGCAAAAAGCAACAAGATGTATTCTTTGGGCAGATTTTGGAGCATTTCGGGGAAATATTGATTTAAATAATAGAGTGTTAAGGAAAACAATCCGATAGAGATTAATGCTCCTGCAAGTCCGTTGATTATGCCGCGAAGAATGAATGGGCGGCGTATAAATGCAGGTGTGGCACCTACGAGTTGCATTGTCCGGATGATAAATCTTTTGGAATAGATTGAAAGGCGAATGGAACTGTCGATAAGAGCAAATGCGATGATAAACATGATGACAGAAAAAGCTAAAAGGAAAGTGCCGATTTTTTTAATGTTTTCGTGAACGGTTATCAACAAATTTTTTTCGTAATACACTTCTTTGACTTTGGGATATTCAGAAAGTTTTTTTTCTATAAATGTTAAGCTGTCGGGATGTGCATAACCGGCAATTAGTTTTAATTCGAGCACCGGCAAAAGGGGGTTGTAACCTAAAAATGAGATGAAATCTTCGCCCAGTTCTTTGCTTAATCTTGCTGCAGCACTGTCCGGATGAATGTATCGTATGCTTTTGATGAATTTTTCGCTTTGTAATGTTTTGGAAAGGTGAATAATTTCGGGTTCTTTAATGTTTTCGTTGAGGACAAGTGTAATGGCTATGTTTTCTTTGAAATAATCGGAGAGATATTTGGCGTTGATCAAAAGAAAACCTATAATGCCGAGTGTGTAGATAACCAGGGCAATGCTTATGATTACCGAGAAATAGGAACTTCTGAAAGGTTTGATGTTTTTGATGGCCATAAATGATGAATGGTTAATTAATAATTTTTGCCGCTAAAATAAGTTTTTTTTGAATGATGGATTAAATTTTAAGTGCAGTAATAAGATAAAACCGGCAGCCGGGCTGAGCGGATATCCCGCAGCAACGAAGCCCGGCCGGCAGGCTGCCCGGCAGCCGACGGCAGGAGGATCGCCGGGCAGCCATGCCGGCCGTATGGCTGAGGGGCGAGGAATAGAAGCGAAGCACGTGCGTGCCCCAAATTTTTAACTAAAACTGGTGTTGTCAGGATTTTTTAGACGGTTTGGGTGGAAATATTTATTGCAGATTGGCGTTTTGTGGGAATGTGGAAATGAGTTTTTGCAGGTTGAAATACGATATTGTGATGAATTGGGTTAACTTTGGGCTTTATTTTTGATGAATGTTAAAGTGGATCATTGGTATATTGGTGTTGATATTTTTGCCGGCGGCAGGTTTTGCCCAGGAAGTTGAAATCAAAGGCCGTTTGCTGGATGTGCAAACCAACCGGCCGGTGGTCAACGCATCGGTATACATTCCTTCGATAAAGACAGGAACTGTGAGCGACTCGATGGGATATTTCAGTTTTAAAATCAGAAAATCCGGAGAGTATGAATTGGTGATATCCCATTTGAATTACCATACGAAAAAGATAACCTTGCAGGATAAATTTGATTTGGGGAATGTACTTTTATTGACAAAAGATATTCAATTGCCCGAAGTGGAGGTAGTTTCGGAAGGAGAAAGAATGGACAATATGGTGAAAATCGATCCTAAATGGGTGAAAAAAATTACCACGGCAAGCGGGGGAATAGAAGCCATTTTGAAGACATTGCCGGGTGTCAGTTCCAATAATGAGTTGAGCTCGCAATATAGTGTGAGAGGTGGAAATTATGATGAAAACTTGATATATGTGAATGATGTGGAAATATACCGTCCGATCATCACAAGAGCCGGCCAACAAGAAGGACTTAGTTTTGTCAATCCTGACATGGTACAGAGTGTCTCTTTTTCGGCAGGAGGATTTCCGGCGTATTATGGCGACAAGCTTTCGTCGGTCCTGGATGTGAGGTATAAAGAACCATTGGAAAGAAAGAGCAGCATAACGGCAGGTATCCTGGGAATGGATTTGCATACGGAAGGCACGGCAATGAAATACCGGTTTTCATATAACATAGGGGCTAGGTACCGGACGAATCAATATCTATTGGGAGCTCTGGATACGAAGGGAAGCTACAAGCCGGTTTTTTTTGATTGGCAATCGTTGATCGGTTATCAACTTTCAGAAAAATGGCATTTGAGTTGGTTGTCGAACATTGCCTTTAATCGCTATCTTTTTATCCCGCAAACACAGGAAACCGAGTTTGGCACAATCAATCAGGCATTACGGTTGACGGTATTTTTTGAAGGACAACAAATTTCCAGATACTTGACGTCAACCAATGCGATGACACTGGCATATAAAGACAAATCCAAAGAAGTAAAGTGGATCAATACCTGGATAAGAAGCAGGGAAGAAGAGCGGTTTACCATCGATGGTTTGTACAGGATTGATGCCCTGGAAAAAGATCTCAGCAAGAGCAATTTTGGCGAAACAAGCTATACGCTTGGTGTGGGATCTTATCTGCAAAATGCCCGAAATCGTCTGGATGTAGATATTTACAGAACAGAAGCAAAATTGACTGTTTTTAACGGGAAAAATCCGGTAAAAGCCGGAATTTTGTTTGAATTGGATCAAATAGAAGATATTTTTAAAGAATGGAGTTTGATAGACAGCGCAGGTTATATTATTCCCAGACCACAAGATTCGGTAGGTTATACCGATCCATCACAACAACCAAAAAAAGAAATTATACTTCCTTATTATGTCAATCAAAGCAATAATTTGGGTGTTTTCAGGACAGCGGCGTATATGCAGAAAGAGTGGCAAATATCGACATCAAAACAACACGAATGGAATATAAATGCCGGCATGAGAACTAATTTTAACAATCAAAACAATCGGTGGGTTGTTTCTCCAAGGATTCAGGTTGGGCTGAAACCTGATTGGGAGAAAAATTATGTTTTTCGTTGGGCAGTGGGTTTGTATTATCAGCCACCGTTCTATAGGGAGCTCAGGGATTTTGACGGAAGTTTAAATTTACAAGCCCGAAATCAACAATCATGGCATTTTATTGCCGGTGTCGACCATTTGTTTAAAATGTGGGGACGTGATTTTAAATGGATGGTGGAAGCGTATTACAAATATATGCCAAGGGTAATACCATATGAAGTGAATGATGTCAGAATTCGATATTTTGCAAAAGAAATAGCACTGGCCTATGCTGCCGGTATAGATATGAAAATAAATGGCGAATTTGTGGCAGGTACAGAGTCGTGGTTTAGTTTGTCTTTGATGCAAACAAAAGAGGATATTAAAGGAGATTATTATACGGTGGCATATAATACGGACGGTGAAAGAATCATTCCCGGCTATACCTTTAACACTACAGTTAGCAGAATAGATACGGTGGAGGTTGGTTATATTCCAAGACCTACGGACCAATGGTTGAATTTCGGAATGTTTTTTCAGGATTATATTCCCGGTTTTGACCGGATCACAATGTCGATGACCATGTTTTTTGGATCCGGTTTGCCTTTTGGACCACCGGATCATTCAAGGTATAAAGACACACTTCGATATCCGTTCTACCGACGGGCAGATTTGGGGGTGCAATATCAAATAAAAAAACATAACGATAATAAAGAATTTAAAGCGAAATGGTTGAATAAAATTGATGCCTTCTGGATAGGTTTAGAAGTTTTTAATCTTTTTCAAGTCAATAACACAATCTCTTATACTTGGTTAAAAGATGTCACTAACAGACAATATGCCATACCTAATTATCTTACGCCAAGACGAATAAATCTGAAATTTTATATTAGTTTCTAATGCACAGGGGAGTAGTGTATATGTTGCTGGCCGGGTTATTATTTTCGATAGTCAATGCTTTGGTCAAATTCTTACATTACATTCCGGTTTCTCAAATAGTATTTTTTCGTTCATTGATAACTTTAATCGTGGCATTTATATACTTATGGTTGAAAAAAATGAAAGATCCCCAATTCAAGATATTGGGAAATAACAAAAAGATGTTATTGGCAAGAGGCCTTTTTGGTGTAACGGCTTTATATTTATTGTTTTTGAGTATTAAACACCTGCCATTGGCCACAGCCACTACATTGCAATATACATCCCCCTTGTTTACCATTTTGATAGCGTCAGGGTGGCACAAAGAAAAAGCATCGCCTGTCATTTGGCTGTTGTTATTGATGGCTTTTACCGGAATAATGTTGTTAAAAGGATTTGATAACCGTGTGTCAACCTTTTATCTTATTACAGGGTTAATATCTGCATTTATATCCGGGTTGGCATATAATGTTATCAAAGGTTTAGGAAAAGAAGATCCGGTGACGATAGTGATGTATTTTCCTTTGGTTGGTATACCTGTCATGATTGTTCCCGCCATTATAGAATGGCAAGCGCCCGGACTTACGGGGTGGCTATTGCTCTTGTCGATCGGGATATTGACATTTGTGGCGCAATATTATATGACACTGGCTTTGTTGAGCGATAAGGCATGGGTAATTGTACCTTTTAAATTTGCCGGAGTGATTTATGCAATCATCATCGGTATATTGTTTTTTAAGGAATATTTGCCGTTTTTTTCACTTTTGGGAATTGCTTTGATTGTTTTATCGCTCATTTTAATCAATTATTACAGAAATAATTTTGTTGAAAAAAATTAAAACAAAATTAACATTGAGAAATATTCACTTATCTTGACTCAATCTGATGAAAATCTTACAATTATTGGAGATTTCCCTTCATGGCAATAACTCCTGTTAGCTGAAACAGTTTCATAATATATTCATTTTGTCTTAACAAATGCTTAATGGCAATAGCTGAACTTTGCAAAAAAAAAATTGCAAATGAAAAATTTTATTTTCTTTACTTTTCTTACATTATTCATTATTCACCATTCAAATGCACAAACCGTTAAAGGAAAAGTATTAGACCTGCAAAATAGCCCTTTGCCCGGAGCAAGTGTTTATGTTATGGAAAATTTTAAGGGCACCATTACCGATATGGATGGGAGTTTTGAAATATCCTTATCTGCGGGACAATATCATTTGATAGCATCATTTGTTGGTTATAAAAACGACACAGTCAAAATTACATTGGCGAAAAATGAAACTAAGACAGTGCAAATAAAATTGAAAGAAGCATCATTGGATTTGGATGCCTTTGAAATTTATGAAACACGCAAGACACAAACAACCACGGCAGTTTTGATGGAAATAAAGAACGCCCCCCAAGTGGCAACCGGTATATCATCCGAACAAATCAAACAATCACAAGATCGTAATCTTTCGGAAGCTGTAAAAAGATCAGCCGGGGTTTCGATATTCAACAATCGATTTATCGTAGTAAGAGGTTTGAATGACCGCTACAACACTACCTGGCTGAATGAAACTGCTGCACCAAGCTTTGAAAGCGACCGCAGGTCATTTGCTTATGATGTTCTTCCTTCATCCATGATAGACAGAATTATCATCTATAAATCTGCCACACCTGATTTGCCCGGTGATTTTGCGGGTGGTGCCATTAAAATTTTCACCAAAAACCAGGTTGACAGCAACTTCACGTCAATACAATATTCATCGTCATACAGACAATCGACCACTTTTGATGCTTTCAATATAAACAGAGCCGGTGCAATGGATATGTTTGGATTTGGTCAGCAATATAGACAACTGCCTTTGGGGTTTGTTTCTGATATGAGAAAAATTCAGGAAAAAACAGATGTAGTCAATCAGAGTCGCTTGTTGCCAAACACTTGGAATTGGAAAACCACACAAGCCATGCCCGATCAACGGTTAAATATTGTAAGAGGTTGGAACAAAAAAATTACGGGAGGAATCATTACTAATCTCTTGAGTATTGGTTATTCCAATTCAAATTTAAGCTATAAGGCGCAAAATCTAAATTACAATGCTTTTGACATAAATACCGGAATATCAGATACCATCTATAATTATGAAGATGCTGTTTATCAAAATACAATCAGAACAAATATCATAAACGCTCTAAGCATCGTGCATGGAAAAAATAAATTTTCGTTGACATTCTTTTTTAATAATAACGCTGACAATATTTTTACCGAACGGCAAGGATATAACCTGGAAGAAGGATTCAGGGTGAAAAATTATGCCATGCAATATCGTCAGCGCACCTTAATTAGTCAAACTTTCAATGCAGAAAGAGAATTACCGCGAGGTAAAATATATTTTAATGCCAATTATTCACGGGCTATCGAAAATCAGCCGGATTTTAAGAGGATAAGAACCGTAAAAGACATAACCGACACGGATTTTAATACATCCTATCAAGTGATTATACCTCCATCGGCAAGTGTTTTGGATGCAGGGCGTTTTTTTGGTCGAACCGATGAAAATACATTTACGGCATGGTCTCAATACAGCCATAATCTGGGAAAAGATGAAAATACGAAAAATCAATGGATAACCGGGATGTATTATGAAAACCGTCAAAGAGCATTCAATGCAAGATGGATTTCGTATACAAAAGCCAGCAACTCAAAGTTTGACAATAATTTGATTTTTTTGCCGATAGATGAGATATTTTCTGAAAAAAACATCAATGATTCCACCGGCTTTTTGTTGGAAGAGGGTACAAATCCGAGCGACAGATATGTTGCAAATTCACAAAATCTTGCAGGATTCACCATGTTTAAGATGCAAATCACACCAAGATGGTTTGTGACCACAGGGGTAAGAGTTGAAAATTTCTCTCAAAACTTGAATTCAAAAAATTATTCTGGCAGTCCGGTTGTTGTCAATAAAGTGAAAACAAACATTTTGCCGAGTATCAATAGTGCATTTGACTTGACCGAGAAAAGCAAATTCCGTACATCTTATTTTATGTCGGTCAATCGGCCTGAATTCAGAGAATTGGCTCCTTTTGCCTTTTATGATTTCAACTTTAACAATGTTTTGTTCGGAAACAATTCTTTGAAAATGGCCACAATTCATAATGCAGATTTGAGATATGAATTTTATCCTTCTATGGGAGAGATAATTACATTGGGCGTTTTTTACAAATACTTTCAAAATCCTATAGAAATGTATTTTGTGCCGGGTAGTGGTTCCGGTGGGACAAGAAATTTCACTTTTGACAATGCCCCCAAAGCGAATAGTTACGGTATAGAAGCCGAATTGAGAAAAAATATCAAAACAAAAAGCAAGATTTTGAGAGATAAATTTACGTTAGTTTTGAATGCTGCATATATTTTCAGCCGGGTTGATTTAGGCAGCCGTGCTCAAGGACAAGAATCTGTCAGGCCATTGATGGGGCAGTCGCCTTATACGTTCAACGCCGGAATTTATTTTCATGACACAGCTACCGGATGGCAGGTCAATGCCATTTACAACATCATTGGACCAAGAATTTTTGTGGTGGGAAGTTATGGAACGCCCGACATTTATGAGATGCCACGTGGAATGTTTGATATGAATATTTCCAAAACGTTTTTTAAAAATCATCAATGGTTTATATCCTGTCAAAATATCCTGAACAGTCCGTTCAAACTTATGCAAGACGCCAATGAAGATGGTGCGATACGTAAAAGTGACCAGTTGATTATGCAATATAAAACCGGTGTTTATATTACAGCAGGTGTGCAATTGAAATTTTAATGGCAACAAAATACTATCACGTAAAAAAATACCGGTAATGCTTCAAGTATAAAACTGACATAAAAAAACTTGTTGTTGACCAAAACGGACAAAAAGTACAATCCGGTAAAAAGTACGCCTAAAATTAGAAACCTGATGAAATAATCGGGGTATAGTAAAATAAAAATCCCCAAAGAGGCATACATCAACAAAATGGCAATTATCAATGCCGGATACTTGCCAATTAATACGGGCAGGGTAAAAAAATTTTTTTCACGATCAATTTGCATATCCCTGATATCAAAAGGAATTGTATAAGAAGAGATAAGTAAAAAGATCGCAAAGTCAACGGGTTCTATATTTAAAAGATCTTCGTTGACAAACCAATTTATTGCCAGAGTCCATACCAATGCTATATAAAAGGGTTTGATAGTGCCAAGTTGTCTGATACCGGCCTTCAAGAATGGAATTTTGACATACGCTCCGGCAAGAATCCCAAGAAAAAATAACTTCAAAATCAGGGTTTGGTTCCATTGTATTTCAAAAAGTAACATATAAATCAAGATGAATAACAATATCAAATTGATTATGAACATGGAGATTTTGAATTGACGTAGGAACGATAATAAAAAATAACGTTTATGTTTATCGGCAAATCTTTGCATATGATAGACAAAAATAATACCTGTGTAGACAAAAAATAATTTTTTTAAATCAGGTAAAGGCAAGTGGTTTAATCCGATATAAATTATAATCCATAAAACAAAATTTGCCGATACCCATAAATTAGAAAATATAATGAGGGGGAAAACATTTCCTAAAAGTTTCTTTTTAAAATATTTGTAGGCAACCATGCTGAATTTTTAACGTTTATTATACAAACATAAAATTAATGCCATGAAAAATATCTTTCGAAATATTGGCCAGATTTTTCTTTTTATGGTGTCTTTTGTAATTATTCATCCATCTCATAGTCAGGTAGTTTCTACCAAAGGTAAGGATTTTTGGTTTGGGTTTATGAGTAATATTTATGGTCCCGGAGGAAGTCCTTATTATGTTTATATTTCTTCGGCCGTGAATAATTCAGGTTTGATTGAGGTGCCAGGCATAGGATGGTCTCAAACTTTTACTGTTGCAGCCAATTCAACTACGAAAATTACTTTACCAACTGTTGAGCCTCCAAAGCAGGAAGGACTTTTTAATCTTGCCGTTCATGTTACTACATGTGACTCTGCCGTTGTATATGCTCAGCTTGCAGGTAGTGCAACTAATGATGCTACTGTTATTTACCCCACACCAGCTCTTGGAGATAAATACATGGTGTTAAACATGACCGGCTCACCGGGAGATTGGGGGGATGAAGTGTTAATTGTTGCCACACAAAACAACACACAAATACAAATTACTCCAAGTGTAACCACATCAGGAGGGAAACCTGCCGGGGTTCCTACAACCATTACGCTGAATCAAGGGGAAACTTATCAATTGTTGCATACAGCCGGAGGGGCTGACCTTTCGGGAACAATTATTGAAAGCGTTAATCCCGGTCAATGTGTGCCATTTGCTGTTTTTTCTGGGAGTAATTGTATTAATATAGGAGGATGTACTGCATGTGATCATTTGTATGAACAATTGCTCCCCCTAAATGCATTGGGTAAGGAGTATATTTTAGTTCCATTGGCCGGTAAAAACCAAACATGGTACAGAGTTCTGGGAACCGTGAACGGAACTCAAATCAGCATCAATGGTGGGGCACCTATCAATTTGAATGCAGGGCAGGTTTATCAGTTTAACAATAATGTACCTTCATATTTAAATGCCACACAGCCCGTGATGGTCATGCAATATGCTCAAGGAGGAAGTTGTGATGGTACCGGCGATCCTTTTCAAATATTGATGTATCCTGTGGAGCAATCAATTGACAATATCACATTTAACGCATTTCAAACTCCAATTATAAATACTTATTGGGTCAACATAGTTGTGAAAACCTCCAGCTTGCCGAATATAACGTTGGATGGCAATAATATAGCTGCACAGTTTAATCCTGTCCCATCCAATCCGCTTTTTAGTTACGCAAGGGTCAATGTTACCCAGGCAAATCATACACTTATTTGTCCGGGAGGGCTGTTGGCATATGTGTATGGTTGGGGAAGTTATGAATCCTTTGGTTATTGTGCCGGTGCAGCGGTTTCCGATTTGACCAATGTTATCTATGCCACACCAAATCCCACTTGTGCATTCAATCCCATAAATTTCTCTACACCCAATGATCCAAACACTCAAGGTTATCTATGGGATTTTGGCGATGGTTCTCCACAAGCATCGGGACTGAATACCGTTCATTCTTATGGTTCGCAAGGAGTGTATACGGTCACGTTATATAAAGATAAAATTACCGGATGCGATGTGGTGGTTACCAAAAATATCTCTATCATTAATCCGCCATTACAGATAATTCAAAATGATACCAGCGTGTGTTATGGAGAATCATTAACATTGAGTGTGTTGGCCAATAATGACAGTGTGCCGGTGTATAATGTCAATGGTTGTGGCGATACTGTGATTTCATACGTTGCAGCATATTTTGATAGTATTGTATGGAGCACAGGCGATACGGGTGCATTGATGACTTTTATTCCAACACAAGATACAACCATATATGTATATGGTTACCAGGCCTCATCTATATGTTATGGAGTTGATTCTATACACATTATTGTTTCAAAACCTATTGCAGGTTTCCAGTATAATTCGCAATGTGTATATGATTCGCTTTGCTTCCAGGATAGCTCAACACCGGTTGGATATCCAATCACTTCGTGGAGTTGGAACTTTGGCGATGGCTCTCCCCTAAGTTCATTGACAAACCCTTGTCATCTGTTTCCTGATTCAGGAAATTTTAATGTATCTTTGATAGTAACCGATCAATTAGGGTGTAAAGACACGATCAATCAATTGGTTTATGTCCAACCTCAACCGGTTGTAAATTTTACCTATAACAATGTTTGCGTGCATGATACTGCTGAATTCACCAACCTTAGTTTATTGGCTGTCGGCTATGTATGGGATTTCGGTGATGCTTCCACTTCCACTCAAACAAATCCCGGTCATTTGTATAGTTCGGCAGATACTTTTAACGTACAACTGATTGCATACACTTCTTTTGGCTGCTATGATACTTTGGTTCAACCAATCATTATATATCCTCAACCTGTGGCTGATTTTAATTTTTCAAACAATTGTTTTGGAGTAAACTCTAATTTTTATGATAATTCATCTGTAATATATGGGAATATTACCGGTTGGTCATGGAATTTCGGAGATAACCCACCCGGCACTTCCGGCGTTTCGAATCCTTCTTATCTATACAACAATCACGGATCTTATAATGTGACATTGATCTCCACCACCAATTATAATTGTAAAGATACCGTAACCAAAACCATTTATATCCATCCATTGCCTCAACCTGATTTCACGTTCCAAAATATTTGTGTTTACGATCAAGCGCAATTTAACAACATATCGCAAATACCTTATGGTAATATCATTGCATATCAATGGGACTTTGGCGATGGCAACACATCGACACAGACATCCCCGTCGCACGCATACAATCCATTCGGGATGTATACGGTGAAACTGGTGGCATATACCGACAGTGGTTGTGCCGATTCGGTGACACACAACATATATGTATCGCCCCAGCCGGTGGCCGACTTCACGGTGGCCGACGATTGTCGTGACGTTCCGGCACAATTTACGGATCAATCCACGGTAGCATCGCCTCACAGCATCGTGGGATGGAACTGGGATTTTGGCGTGAACCCGCCTGCGGGCTCCACACAACAGAATCCGAGTTATTTATATCCCAACAACGGTACCTTTAACGTAACGTTGATAGTGACGAGCGACAGCGGCTGCACGGACACCATCACCAAGCCGACTGTTCGATATGCCGTACCGGTTGCCAACTTTAGCTTCACCGAAGTATGTGAATACGACTCAGCCATATTTGCAAGCACCTCCACGATCAACAATCCCGGCGTGATCACACAATTTATATGGAACTTTGGCGACGGTTCGCCATTGGTCAACATACAGAATCCGAAGCATAAGTATAGTCAATGCGGCCCTTACAACGTAACATTGATAGTATCGAGTGCCAACGGATGTGTAGACGATACCACGAGGACGATTAATATACACGATCAGCCGTTGGCAGATTTCATTGCCGACACGGTGTGTGTGAACGGTCCGGTGACATCGTTTACGGATCTGTCTACGGTTCAATGTGGGGATGTGGTAAATGGGTGGCAGTGGGACTTCAATCCCGGCATGAGCAACCTGCAGAATCCTGTTCATGATTATAATCAGGACGGATATTTTCCGGTGACCTTAATTGCCACATCGAGTTTTGGTTGTAAAGACACCGTGACGAAGAACATACGGGTGTATGAGAAGCCGCAGGCAGCGTTTACGGCTGATACTACGGCCTATTGTCATCCGTATTGCACGCAGTTTACGGATATATCGACCTCGGCGAGCACGGGGATAGTGTCGTGGGATTGGGATTTTTACAACGGGCAGACCTCACAGAGTTCGACGCCTGGGATATGTTTTGAGAACGAGAGCGCCGTGCTGCCGAAGTATTATGATGTAAAGTTGATCGTGTCGAACGGATACGGTTGTTACGACACGATAGTGAAGCAAAACTTTATCACGGTATGGCCCAAGCCGGTGGCGGACTTTACCTTTGGACCTCAGCCGACGGATATTTATGAGAGCGAGATAGAGTTTTTGAATCACACCATAGGGGGGGACACATATGATTGGACGTTTGGCGACGGAGGCACCTCAACAGAAGTCAATCCGGTGCATATGTATGCCGATTCGGGGAAATATCCTGTAACATTATATGTGGAGAACCAATATGGTTGCAAAGATACGACGATGCGGGTAGTGGTGATAGATCCGGTGGTAGCGGTATATATACCGAATGCATTTACGCCTGACAAAGACGGGCACAATGAAGCATTCTTTTTGAAGGGCTACGGGATAGTGGAGGAAGGGTTTCAATTTATGATATTTAACCGATGGGGAGAGATGATATATTATACTGAGAAGTTTCAGCCCTGGGATGGCACGGTGAATGGCGAGCCCGCCCCACAAGGGGTATATGTATACCGATTTATATTCAAAGACATACTTGACAGGACACATGATAAAATAGGCAGTGTAACTTTGATTAGATAAAAAATATATATATGAAAAAAATATCAAAAATATTTGTCTTGTTGATAATATGGGTTACATCCATTAAATCAACTAAAGCATGTTCGCCTATTGAGCGCACCTGTACTGGTTAGCCAAAATGTCAGTGGTAATCAATTGATTCTACAATGGGCATCAACCACCGGGTGGGCATGTAGTTATAATGTTGTTGTGGACATTCAATGTGCAAGCGGAGGTCCGAATTTATTGACGAGCGTGTCGGGATGTGTTAATAAACCCAATGCAGGATATGTGCAATATCCTACCACACATATTATCGATATTAGTTCATTATGTCCGGGCGAAACTTATAGATTCCGTGCCCGTGAGTGTTCTTGTGGTTCAACGACATATTGTGGTCCAAGTACGGGATTCTTCACTTTTACTGTCGGAGGAAATATGAGTTTGTCAGCAACCATAACATCTACAAAAGATACTATATGCCTTGGAGAATGTGTTACACTTAATGCAAGTGCAACCGGAGGCTGTGGCAATCCGTTTACTTTTACGTGGGATAATGGATTGCCTCCGGGTAATCAACAAATAGTATGTCCAACGAATAATACTACTTATAATTTGACTGCATCCACGAGTGGTCAATGTGGTACATTAACTACCAATGCTTCAATTACAATTTATGTGGATCAACCACCTACAGCAGGATCAATAACTGCAAGTCCAAATCCAATATGTATTTACGATAGTACGCAACTAACCGTGAATGGATACCAAATTTATAATGGGTATCTTGAATGGTGGAAATCAAATTCAAGCAATGGACCATGGACATATATACCAAATTCTAATGTTAATCAAATTAATTCAGGAATTATTAATCCGGATTCTGTATTTATGGTTAAAGCAATAAATAAATGTGGGAGGGATTCTACAATTTTTACCGTAGAAGTTCATGCTCAACCAACTGCTGATTTTATTGCTGATAGTGTGTGTGTCAATACGCCTCCAACTAGTTTCACGGATTTATCACTCGCTTATAACGGAGATATCGTAAATAACTGGCAATGGGATTTTAATAATGGTGCAGGCACATCTACTCAGCAGAATCCTCAATTTAATTTTGGAACGGATGGAAGTTTTCCGGTGACTTTGATAGTTACCACGAACTATGGATGCAAAGATACTGTTACGAAAAATGTAATTGTTCATCCCAAACCATCACCATCATTTACATACAGTGGCACAATGTGTGAAAATTTCCCCGTCACATTTACCAACACGACACCGGCGATTCCAAACAATACGTTATATTGGTTTTGGGATATGGGTGATCAGACCCCTGTTCAAACCACGCAAAATGTCACACACACCTATGCCAATCCTGCATACGGACCGTTTAATGTCAAATTGAAAGTAACGACCAACTATGGATGTTCCGATTCGGTGACGGTGCCTGTTTACATCAACGAAGTGCCCGATCCGGCATTCACCACACAAAACATTTGTATATACGAGCAGGCACAATTCAACAATCAGACGGTATTCAACAGCAACCCTGCCATATTGCATTATGCGTGGGATTTTGGCGACGGCAACACATCGACACAGACATCACCTTCGCATTCATACAATCCGTTCGGGATGTATACAGTGAAACTGGTGGCCTATACCGACAGCGGCTGTGCCGATTCGGTGACACACAACATATATGTATCGCCCCAGCCGGTGGCCGACTTCACGGTGGCCGACGATTGTCGTGACGTTCCGGCACAATTTACGGATCAATCCACGGTAGCATCGCCTCACAGCATCGTGGGATGGAACTGGGACTTTGGCGTGAACCCGCCTGCGGGCTCCACACAACAGAATCCGAGTTACTTATATCCCAACAACGGCACCTTCAACGTAACGTTGATAGTGACGAGCGACAGCGGCTGCACCGACACCATCACCAAGCCGACTGTTCGATATGCCGTACCGGTTGCCAACTTTAGCTTCACCGAAGTATGTGAATACGACTCAGCCATATTTGCAAGCACCTCCACGATCAACAATCCCGGCGTGATCACACAATTTATATGGAACTTTGGCGACGGTTCGCCATTGGTCAACATACAGAATCCGAAGCATAAGTATAGTCAATGCGGCCCTTACAACGTAACATTGATAGTATCGAGTGCCAACGGATGTGTAGACGACACCACGAGGACGATTAATATACACGATCAGCCGTTGGCAGATTTCATTGCCGACACGGTGTGTGTGAACGGTCCGGTGACATCGTTTACGGATCTGTCTACGGTTCAATGTGGGGATGTGGTAAATGGGTGGCAGTGGGACTTCAATCCCGGCATGAGCAACCTGCAGAATCCTGTTCATGATTATAATCAGGACGGATATTTTCCGGTGACCTTAATTGCCACATCGAGTTTTGGTTGTAAAGACACCGTGACGAAGAACATACGGGTGTATGAGAAGCCGCAGGCAGCGTTTACGGCTGATACTACGGCCTATTGTCATCCGTATTGCACGCAGTTTACGGATATATCGACCTCGGCGAGCACGGGGATAGTGTCGTGGGATTGGGATTTTTACAACGGGCAGACCTCACAGAGTTCGACGCCTGGGATATGTTTTGAGAACGAGAGCGCCGTGCTGCCGAAGTATTATGATGTAAAGTTGATCGTGTCGAACGGATACGGTTGTTACGACACGATAGTGAAGCAAAACTTTATCACGGTATGGCCCAAGCCGGTGGCGGACTTTACCTTTGGACCTCAGCCGACGGATATTTATGAGAGCGAGATAGAGTTTTTGAATCACACCATAGGGGGGGACACATATGATTGGACGTTTGGCGACGGAGGCACCTCAACAGAAGTCAATCCGGTGCATATGTATGCCGATTCGGGGAAATATCCTGTAACATTATATGTGGAGAACCAATATGGTTGCAAAGATACGACGATGCGGGTAGTGGTGATAGATCCGGTGGTAGCGGTATATATACCGAATGCATTTACGCCGGACAAAGACGGGCACAATGAGACATTCTTTTTGAAGGGCTACGGGATAGTGGAGGAAGGGTTTCAATTTATGATATTCAACCGATGGGGAGAGATGATATATTACACAGAGAAGTTTGAGCCCTGGGATGGCATGGTGAACGGCGAGCCGGCCCCACAGGGGGTATATGTATACCGATTTATATTCAAAGACATACTTGACAGGACACATGATAAAATAGGCAGTGTAACTTTGATTAGATAAAAAATATATATATGAAAAAAATATCAAAAATATTTGTCTTGTTGATAATATGGGTTACATCCATTAAATCAACTAAAGCATGTTCGCCTATTGACGCACCTGTACTGGTTAGCCAAAATGTCAGTGGTAATCAATTGATTCTACAATGGGCATCAATCACCGGGTGGGCATGTAGTTATAATGTTGTTGTGGACATTCAATGTGCAAGCGGAGGTCCGAATTTATTGACGAGGTGTCGGGATGTGTTAATAAACCCAATGCAGGATATGTCCAATATCCTACCACACATATTATCGATATTAGTTCATTATGTCCGGGCGAAACTTATAGATTCCGTGCCCGTGAGTGTTCTTGTGGTTCAACGACATATTGTGGTCCAAGTACGGGATTCTTCACTTTTACTGTCGGAGGAAATATGAGTTTGTCAGCAACCATAACATCTACAAAAGATACTATATGCCTTGGAGAATGTGTTACACTTAATGCAAGTGCAACCGGAGGCTGTGGCAATCCGTTTACTTTTACGTGGGATAATGGATTGCCTCCGGGTAATCAACAAATAGTATGTCCAACGAATAATACTACTTATAATTTGACTGCATCCACGAGTGGTCAATGTGGTACATTAACTACCAATGCTTCAATTACAATTTATGTGGATCAACCACCTACAGCAGGATCAATAACTGCAAGTCCAAATCCAATATGTATTTACGATAGTACGCAACTAACCGTGAATGGATACCAAATTTATAATGGGTATCTTGAATGGTGGAAATCAAATTCAAGCAATGGACCATGGACATATATACCAAATTCTAATGTTAATCAAATTAATTCAGGAATTATTAATCCGGATTCTGTATTTATGGTTAAAGCAATAAATAAATGTGGGAGGGATTCTACAATTTTTACCGTAGAAGTTCATGCTCAACCAACTGCTGATTTTATTGCTGATAGTGTGTGTGTCAATACGCCTCCAACTAGTTTCACGGATTTATCACTCGCTTATAACGGAGATATCGTAAATAACTGGCAATGGGATTTTAATAATGGTGCAGGCACATCTACTCAGCAGAATCCTCAATTTAATTTTGGAACGGATGGAAGTTTTCCGGTGACTTTGATAGTTACCACGAACTATGGATGCAAAGATACTGTTACGAAAAATGTAATTGTTCATCCCAAACCATCACCATCATTTACATACAGTGGCACAATGTGTGAAAATTTCCCCGTCACATTTACCAACACGACACCGGCGATTCCAAACAATACGTTATATTGGTTTTGGGATATGGGCGATCAGACCCCTGTTCAAACCACGCAAAATGTCACACACACCTATGCCAATCCTGCATACGGACCGTTTAATGTCAAATTGAAAGTAACGACCAACTATGGATGTTCCGATTCGGTGACGGTGCCTGTTTACATCAACGAAGTGCCCGATCCGGCATTCACCACACAAAACATTTGTATATACGAGCAGGCACAATTCAACAATCAGACGGTATTCAACAGCAACCCTGCCATATTGCATTATGCGTGGGACTTTGGCGACGGCAACACATCGACACAGACATCACCTTCGCATTCATACAATCCGTTCGGGATGTATACAGTGAAACTGGTGGCATATACCGACAGCGGCTGTGCCGATTCGGTGACACACAACATATATGTATCGCCTCAGCCGGTGGCCGACTTCACGGTGGCCGACGATTGCCGTGACGTTCCGGCACAATTTACGGATCAATCCACGGTAGCATCGCCTCACAGCATCGTGGGATGGAACTGGGACTTTGGCGTGAACCCGCCTGCGGGCTCCACACAACAGAATCCGAGTTACTTATATCCCAACAACGGCACCTTCAACGTAACGTTGATAGTGACGAGCGACAGCGGCTGCATCGACACAATCATAAAACCTACTACAAGGTTTGCTGTTCCGGTTGCTTTCTTTGGATTTCAGGATGTTTGTGTATATGATTCTGCACAGTTTGTAGATTTATCCACTATAAATGCCCCGGATAGCATTGATATGTGGATATGGAATTTTGGCGATGGCTCGCCTTCACAAGTTATCGCATCGCCTCAAAACCCAAATGTGACACATCTATATTCCAACCAACAACAATATAACGGACAGACCTATACTGTAAATCTGATTGTGATATCCAACAATAATTGTACGGACGATACATCATTGACAATTAAAGTACACCCAAGGCCCAAAGCAGACTTTTCATCCAATGACACTTGTGTCAATACTCCGCCGGTATATTTCAATAATCTTTCAACCGTTACCTTTGGGGATAATATCGCAAATAGTAACTGGAATTTTGATAATCTGGGAACATCCGGCCAGATGAATCCTTCGTTTAATTTTCCTGCTGCCGGAACATACAATGTTTCATTGATAGTGCAATCGGACTTCGGATGTTATGATACGATTAATAAGATAGTGACAATTTTCGAAAAGCCAACAGCAGAGTTCACTGCTGACACTACGGCATTCTGCCATCCGTATTGCGTACAATTCAATGACCAGTCCGTTTCAAACTCCGCAAGCATGATTGCATGGAACTGGAATTTTTACAATGGACAGACCTCTTTGGCGCAATCTCCTGTTGCTTGCTTTGAAAATCAATCTCCTACCACTACGAAATATTATGACATTCGGTTGATTGTACAAAATAGTTTTGGATGTTACGATACAATTTTAAAGCCCAATTTTATTACTGTTTGGCCAAAACCTGTGGCAGATTTTACCTTCAATCCCGTTGAAACCAATATTTATGACAGCGAAATTGAGTTTTACAATCACTCCATCGGTGGAAACTATTTTGTTTGGAGTTTTGGAGATGGCGACACCTCCAATATGTATGATCCGGTTCATCTTTATAAAGATTCGGGAACATACAGAATTTTGCTTTATGTTGAAAATAGTTATGGTTGCTTCGATACGACCTCTCGTGAATTAACCATCAGGCCGGTGGTTAATGTATTTATTCCTAATGCATTTACCCCCGATGGCGACGGAATCAATGATGTATTTTTTATGAAAGGATACGGTTTCGTTAAAGATTATTTTGAATTTTATGTATTTGATCGATGGGGGAATCAGATTTATTATACCAATGAATTTAAGCCATGGGACGGAACCGTCAACGGAGAACCTGCACCATTGGGTGTGTACGTTTATAGAATAATTTTCATGGATATTTTTGAAGAATTTCATGATTATATGGGAAGTGTGACGTTGATAAGATAAATTTCAAGGGAATGCCCATAATAATACTTAACCCTCTCATTTGGAGTTTTTGACAAAAATTTTAAGGAAAGTTGTTTGTCGATGATTTGATAATTTAAAGTTTTAAACTAGTATGAAAATACTTTATATTCTTGGCAATTTTTTATTTTTTTCAACTTAAAGTAATGTTCTAAATCATGTAATAAGTTCAGGGTTTTAATTTTGGTAAAGATTAAAGCAATTAGAATTTTTATTGTCAGGATTCAACTAAATTTTAAATTTACAAAAAAAATTTATGAAAAAAATACATATTATATATTCATTGTTATTTGTGTTTTTGTTGGTTAATTGTGAAGAAAGCCCGGAAAATGTAAGAATGCATAAAATACAATATCCATCGGCACCAAAAGCAAATGTTAGGGATACATTTTTTGGACAAATAGTTGAGGATCCTTATCGATGGATGGAAAATGAACAAGATTCCAATCTGAAAAAATGGTTAGATGAACAAGTACAGTTAACAGATTCTTTTTTCAAAACAATAACATACCGCGATACTTTCAAAAACATAGTCGAGTCACTTATCAAACAGCCAACCGTTTCACTTCCATGGCAGGCAGGCAAATATTTATTTTACTTCCGGTCTGAACCTGAATGGAAGCAATATGCTCTTTTTGCTAAAAAGCCCACCGGACAAGAAATTGAAATTTTTGATCCCAATAAAATCAATCCCGATGGTACCACATTCATAAATGGAATAGGCATCAACGATGATGCAACGATTATAGCCATAGAATTGTCTGACGCAGGATCTGATTGGGGCAGGGTAATTTTTAAAAATATTGAGACGGGTAAATTTTATGGCGACACCTTAAAAAGAATAAAATTTTCCTCGTTTTCGTTTGACAATCAAAACGGCGTATATTATTCTGCATATCCCGAACCTCCCAAAGGAAAAGAGTTTTCACAAATTAACTTCAATCATACCATCTATTATCATAAAATAGGTACGGATCAATCAGAAGACAAGCCTGTTTTTAAAAGTAAAAATGATCCATTAAATTCGGTAAATGCAGAGGTCAGTCCTGATTTCCAATATTTGATAGTGTATGAATCGCAAGGAACAGGTGGAAATGATGTCTTTGTCAAGAAAATGAATAGTGATGAATGGGTTAGATTATTTGGGCATTTCAATAATGAAAACGCAGTGATAGATATTGTGCAAGATACAGTATGGATTTTGACAGACGAAAACGCCCCCAACAAAAAAATCATCAAAGTGCCATTAGGTAATCCCAAAAACAAGGTTGATTGGATAGCAGAAGATCCGCAAAAAGTGATTAGGGGTGTCAACAGAAGCAAAAATTATCTTTGGATATATTACCTTGAAAATATCGAAAGCCGGTTATACAAATTGTCTTTGAACAACAAAGGAAATATCGAGGAAGTAAAACTTCCTTTTCCCGGAATTGTTTCAAATGTTAATTCTTATCATAAAAATGATTCTGTATTTTTATCTATAAGTACCTACATAAGCAAACCCATACAATATTTATGGACGCCCGGCAAAGGATTTACAATTTGGTATCAACCGGAAAATAACTTCAAAACCGACGACATCAAAACAGAGCTGGTGTTTTATTATTCAAAAGACGGCGCAAAAGTGCCAATGACCATTATATATCCTAAAAATATAAAACTCGACGGCCAAAACCCTTGTTTGTTATATGGTTACGGAGGATTTAATATTTCCATATTGCCAAGTTTTAATCCAATGTTTGCTGCATGGTTACAAATGGGAGGAATTGTTGCGGTGGCCAATCTCAGAGGGGGAAATGAGTTTGGAGAAAAATGGCATAAAGAAGGTATGTTGTTGAACAAGCAAAATGTTTTTAACGATTTTATTGCAGCCGCTGAATATCTTATTAAGAAAAAATACACATCTAAAGAACATTTGGCCATTCATGGACGTTCGAATGGAGGTCTTTTGATAGGAGCTGTTATGACCCAAAGACCCGATCTTGCAAAGGTTGCATTGCCTATGGTAGGTGTTTTGGATATGTTGCGTTTTCATAAATTTACCATAGGTCATGCTTGGATGGTCGAATATGGCAATCCCGAAGACAGTGTGCATTTTTTCAACTTGTTGCGTTACAGTCCGTATCATAATGTCAAACCCGCCAAATATCCTGCTACTTTGGTGATTACATCAGATCATGACGACAGAGTGGTGCCCGCTCATTCGTATAAATTTTTGGCACGTTTGCAAGAGAATCAGCAAGGAGATTTACCCATACTGTTGAGATTGGAACGACAAGCCGGGCATGGTGCAGGCAAGTCAAAAGACCAAATAATCGACGAAATAACAGACATTTTGAGTTTTGCTTGGGTGTTTTGTAAGTAAAATATTTGAATTAATTGCCTGTATAAAAATTTGTATATTCTAAATAATTTTTGCGGCTTATTGTAATGCCCTGTTCAAGGTATAACAGGGAATCTTTGATGGCTGTTTCAAAAATAAATTGAAGCTATTCATTATTCAATTTATAAGGAAAAAAGAGATATTGCCCATCATTTTATTATCTTGGAAATTTAAGTTTTTTAGTATGAAAATTTTTTTGCTATCGGATAAAACAGATAATGATTATTCTTTTTTCTCCGGTTGATATGTTTTCGGATCTATACCACCGGGGTTAAATACAGGAGGACAATCATTTTTTTGTTTTCTCAGACGCATGATTTTTATTTGCAGCAAAAATGGCCGGTACCGACAATACATGATGTTTAATGTTGATTGGATATGTGTAAAAGGTATAATCTGAAAAATTGGAGATTCAAGCATTGGAATTAACAACCATCTGTCTTTGATAACAAATCCCAATCCAACTTTATAATGTAACTGAATTTGAACGGGCATATCTCCGTAATACTCCAAACCTGTCAATGGTTTACTGACACCGGAAGTAATAAAGGGATAATCAAAATTTAGTCCCGGACCATGCAGGAAAAAACTTTTGGGGCTAAGAGGGTATTGATTCATCAAATTGAGGCTAAGTCCCAATGTATGGGCATTCCAGGGCAACTCAAAAGATTGTTGGTCCAACAAATTGTTGTTGAAATATTGAGAATATTGTGCAGTTTGTTGCGTTCTAAACCATTTCCACGACAACATCACATCGAAAAAATGAAAATAAAAAGGTTTTTTAAACGAATGAAACCATCCCAATTCCGCATTTAATCCAATTTTTCCTTTTGCAACAGATTGATAATCGTTTTCAAATTGAAAAGAACCTAATTGAGCAGTTTGTTTTTGTTGTTGCCCGGGGTAACCAAGGGTATAGTTTATTCCCAATGAACCGGTTAAACCACCTTGTCTCCAGCGCCTGTCAACAGGAAAAACATCCCATTCATATCCTTTCCAACCTTGAGAGAATCCGTTTAAAGATACTATGGTAGATAAAATAAATGCTGTTTTATTGATTATATTCATAAAGCTTTTTAATGGCCATTTGCAAAACTTCATCATCGTCCCATTTTTGTTGAATATTCGGTAGTTTCATAATTTCTTCCATAATTTTATCTTGCATAATGCCGGTGGCTAAGGCCTTTTCATAAGGAATGTCGGTAAATTTAACCTGGGCATACAGTGGAATCCATGTTTCAGGGTATTTTGATTGTAATTTTGCCTCGATCTTTTTTTGTAATTCAAAAACAGGATCAGCAACTTTATCACGCATTTCAATAAAATTTCTCATAGAAAGTTCGGCAATGGCATCTGCCGATGGTTTTCTTGTTTTTTGATATTCTTTTAATATATCTTGAATATCTTTATGAGGATTTTCATCTATCAAACGGCACAGAACGTAAGCGTCTTCAAATCCGCAATTCATACCTTCTCCGTAGAAAGGAACAATGGCATGAGCGGCATCGCCTATCAATGCAGTTTTGCCAAATACCCAGGGATAGCATTTGACAATCATCAAATGTGACGTGGGATGATTGAAATATTCGTTTTCCAAATCAGGAATAAAAGGTAATGTGTCTTTAAAGTTTTTTTCAAAAAAACCGAAAAGAGAGTTTTTGTCGGTTATGGTTTCGAATGAATCCGGCCCCTCATAATGCATAAATAGTGTTCCGGTGAAAGTCCCATCGGGGTTTGCCAGGCACATAAGCATAAAATTTTTTCTGGGCCAAATGTGAAGAGCCGAAGGATCAAAGACATATGTGCCGTCCTTCCCTTTTGGAAAAACAATTTCTTTATATCCATGTTCAATGAATTCCTGGGAATAATTAAATCTTTTACCCGTCATCATAGAGTTTCTCACTGCAGAGTTGGCTCCATCGGCGCCTATTATGAGAGAACCTTTTTGTGTAATATAAGTGTTGTTTTCATTATCATAAAAAGTCACAGTGTTTTCTTCAAAATCCACACTTTCACAGCGGTGTTGAAAATGAAATCTTACATTCGGCAACTGTTCGGCCAAATCCATTAATTTGGCATTCAGACCGCTTCTTGAAACAGAGTAAATAGCCTGATGATCGATAGAATAGGGGAGAAATTTTGTATTTCCTTCCGTGTCATGTATCATACGTCCATATACCGGCACTGTTATTGGCCGTATTTCTTTATCAATCCCTGCCAATTGAAGGGCTTTCCATCCCCTGTGAGCAATCACAAGGTTTATGGATCGGTTACCGTCAACCTGTTGTTTTCTCAAATCAGGTCTTTTCTCAAAAACGTTTACATTCCACCCTCGTTTTGCCAATAGTATCGCCAATAAGCTTCCTACCAATCCGGCCCCTACAATAATTACATTTTTATTTTCATTTTTTTGACTCTGCATAATTTTTTAAAATTTTTCCAAATTCATAAATATCTTTGAAAGAATTATACATTGGCACAGGAGCCATTCTGATGACATCGGGCTCGCGCCAGTCGGCAATTACTCCATTTCCGGTCAGAAATTCATATAGCTCACGTCCTTTTTCACCGGCATTTATCGACAATTGAGAACCACGATGAGATGGATCTTCGGGAGTAATAATTTTTAAAGGTAATTGTTTGGGATATTTAGATGCCATCATTTTGATAACAAACTCAAGATATCCGGTCAACAGATCCCGTTTTGTGAAAAGTTTGGTTGTGGTTGCTTCCATAAACATATCCAAGGACACTTTGTGTGCCGCCATAGAAAAAACAGGTGCATTGCTCAACATCCAACCGTCTGCTCCCTCAGCAGGAATGAAATCAGATTCCATCTTAAATCTGTCTTTGGCAGGATAGCCCCACCAACCTGCCAATCTTGGCAAATCGTGATCTTTTGCATATTTCTCGTGGACAAAAATGCCGGCCACACTACCCGGTCCGGAGTTTAGATATTTGTATGAACACCACACGGCAAAATCAATTTCCCAATCATGCAGTTGTAATTCTACATTGCCTATGGCATGAGCCAAATCCAGACCGATGATGGCACCTGCTTTTTTGACTGCAGCCGCTATTTTGTCCATCTCGAAACGTTGACCTGAATAGTAATTGACTCCCCCCAAAAGCACAAGAGCCAGATCATTTTTGTGGATTTCAATACTTTGCAACCATTGTTCCGTAGAGATAATCTCGTTTTGGTCCGGCATCACAGCTATTAAATGTTGTTTTGGGTCCAGGCCATGAAATTTTATTTGACTTTGCAGAGCGTAAATATCCGAAGGAAAGGCCTTGTGCTCATATAGTATTTTGGTTCTTTTCCCTTTTGGGCGATAAAATGAACATAATAGAAAATGTAAATTGGCGGTTAATGTCCCCATGGCTGTAACTTCCAATGGCTTTGCCCCCGTTAGATAAGCAAGTCCCTCTTTAAAAATTTCGTGATAGGAATACCATGGATTTTTTGCTTTGAAATGTCCTTCAACCCCCCATTTACGCCAATCTTCCAATTCTTGTTCTATTGCTTCTTTGGCTTGCTTGGGTTGAAGGCCTAATGAATTGCCGGTAAAGTACAATACATTTTTTCCATTATGTTGTGGAAAATAAAATTGGCTTCTGAATATGTTCAATATATCTTTGTTGTCTAGTTCTTCAGCAAATTGTTCTTCCCATCTCCATTCCATAAATGTTGATTGTTTTTGTGGGTAAATTTAACCTAAATTTGATAAAATCTTCAATATTTTATGTTGATGATTTCTATTCCTGAAAATTAGCTTTCAAATTCTGCTTTATTCAAAATTTGATTTATCTTTTAGATGAAAAATATCCTTTCAAACAAACGGTTGGTTTTGCCTGTTAAAGATACGTTGTTATTTTTTTAACGGTGGCTTTTAAAAGCAATTTTGTTTGTATGTTTGACCATCCGAAAGCAAGATAATCAAATGATGAAAAGAATTGTTTTATTGATCAATATTTTGTTGTGTCAGGGATTGATTGCACAAAGAGGGAAAAATGGCAATGTTACAATTACATCTGCAAATCAGGTTATCAATGCCTATACAACTCTTACTGCCAATGCTCCTGCCGGAAGTATAAGCATTCAAGTTGCCAATTCCGCATTAAATAGCAATTTTTCTCAACCCCTCTCTCCGGGGGATCTAATTTTTATTATTCAAATGCAGGGGGCTACAATTAAAGCTTCTATCGATCCCTGGAATAATAATTTCAGTGATCCGAAAGACAGCAGTTGGGGGGAAATTTTACAATACAATAATTGCGGGAATCATGAATTTATAGAAGTGGCGGCCGTTCCTAACAATACGACAATAGTTTTAAATTGTCCTTTGTCCTATTCGTATGATGCAAATGGAAAAGTGCAAGTGATACGCGTACCCAGGTATAATAATTTTACGGTTAACTCCGGAGCTTCTGTTACTGCTCCTGCATGGAATGGAAGCACCGGAGGTGTAGTTGTGGCTGAAGTGTCCGGAAACACTACCATCAACGGCCAAATAAACGTGAACGGTCTTGGATTTAGAGGAGGGACAGCGGAACAACAATCTTATCTTGGTGGGGGCCAATGGGGATCCTCCGATCCCGGTGAAGGTGCCATGAAAGGAGAAAGCATTGCAGGATGGCAAACAGAATACGCCTTGTTTAGTGGTATTTATGGTAAAGGGGCGCCGGCAAACGGGGGGGGTGGAGGCAATTGCCACAACGGAGGTGGCGGGGGAGGTGCCAATGCAGGAAATATCAATAATTGGAATGGTAAAGGAAACCCCGATATCAGCAATGCAAATTATATTCAAGCATGGAATTTAGAAACTCCACCCATGGCAAGTAATACTTCCTCCGGAGGAGGGCGTGGCGGTTATACTTTTTCAAACAGCAATCAAAATGAATTGACTGTTCCTCCAGGAAACACTGCATGGGGTGGCGATTATCGCCGTGTGCAAGGCGGACTTGGCGGTAGGCCATTGGATTATTCCACCGGCAAGATATTTATGGGAGGGGGTGGTGGAGCCGGCGACGCCAACAATCCCTACGGAGGAAATGGTGGAAATGGTGGAGGAATTGTTTATATTGTAAGTTATGGCAATATTACCGGGACCGGTACAATCAACGCCAATGGCTCCAACGGCGGCAACTCTCAGGGTACCGGCAACCCTTTCTCAACCACAGGAAATGATGGTGCCGGTGGCGGAGGAGGAGGGGGAACAATTTTATTAAAAACCACCGGAACGGTAAGTGGTATTACTTTAAATGCCAATGGAGGCAATGGCGGAAATCAAATACTTACGGGTTTCTCTCCAAGCGAAGCCGAAGGACCGGGCGGTGGTGGGGGAGGGGGATACATTGCACTTTCCAATGGTACTCCTGTGCAAAATGTCAACGGTGGTCTTAATGGAACAACCAATTCCCCTCACATCACCAATTTCCCTCCCAATGGCGCTACACGCGGTGGTGCCGGCCTTGCCAATCAACCGTTACCATCCGTTTCTCTGACTGCTTCAAACGACACAGCCATTTGTGCCGGAGATTCGGTCTTTCTATATGCTTATGTTTCAGGAAGTTTTACAGGAACAATCAATTGGTACGACGCACCTTTCGGCGGAAATATCATCGGCACCGGAAATAGTTACCTTGTTTCTTCATTGATGTCAAAGGACACTTTTTGGGTTGGTTTATGTCCGGGGCAATACAGACTAAGAATCATTGTAGATACTTTATATTGTGCTCCGCCTGTGGCCGACTTTGCTTCTTCTGACACAATTCTTTGTCCGGGCGATTGCATATCTTTTGTTGACTTGAGTAGCAATGCCACCGGTTGGACCTGGTATTTCCCCGGAGCAACTCCTTCTACTTCCAATCTTCAGAACCCTTCCGGTATATGCTACAATTCTCCCGGTTTTTACGATGTAACTCTGATTGTTACGAATGCATTTCAATCAGACACCATCACCAAAACAGCATTTATACAAGTAGATTCATGTCTTTCACCAACCGCTTCATTTACGGCATCCGATTCGGTTATTTGTGCCGGGAGTTGCATCAACTTTATAAACAATTCCACAAATGGTGTGAATTATTATTGGTATTTTCCGGGGTCAACCACGCCCACATCCAATCAATTTGCTCCTTCATCCGTATGTTACAACATGCCGGGAAACTATGACGTTACATTGGTGGTTACCAATGCATATGGACAAGATTCAGTGACCAAAACGCAATGGATTCAAGTTCTTGCCATACCTCAGGCTGATGCCGGAAAAGATACTTCCATTTGTATAGGTGACACCATTCAATTAACGGCAAATGGTGGTTCTTCTTATACCTGGTATCCCAATAACAATATCATCAATTCAAACACGGCTACTCCTCAAATATTCCCTTCTGCCTCACAATATTATTGGGTAGTTGCAAGCAATGGCACTTGTTCCGACACAGATTCTGTGTTTGTACAAGTATACAATTATCCCAATGTCACAATAACCGGTAAAACCTCTGTTTGTCAAGGAGACACAACCCACCTATTTGCTTCCGGTTCCTCAAATTATATTTGGAGCACCGGCAATTGTAATGGAGATAACTGTATTTTTACGGTTAATAACACGACATCCTATTTTGTCATAGGTTACAACGGTCATTGTTCTGATACGGCAGTGTTTACTCTCGTCGCTTTGCCTAAACCGGCTCTGAACATCTGTTGTTCTACACAGATTCAGGAAGGAGATTCGGTTGTTTTGACCGTTTCGGGTGCCACAACTTACAATTGGACACCTGCAGGATATTGTTTCAATCCGGCCTGTGATTCCATAAAGTTCTATCCTCAACAAAGCGGCCAATACTGTGTTATGGGCACAAATAACAACGGTTGCAGCGATTCGGCTTGTGTCTATATTCAGGTGGAAAAGCTTTGTGGCGAAGTGTTTATACCCAATGTATTCAGTCCTAATGGAGACGGAATACACGATAAAATTTCAGTTTATGGCAATTGTATAAATAATTTACAATGGATAATTTTCAATCGCTGGGGAGAAAAAGTATTTGAATCCAACAGCATCAATCAATACTGGGATGGCACCTTTCGTTCGATGCCGGCCCCTCAAGGAGTATATTTCTACTGGCTAAAATATACAGGAGCCGATAACCTTCCCCACGAACAAAAAGGGACGATCACGCTTACACGTTAATCGTCCCTGAGAGTTTTTCCCTTTAGAATGAGATTGAAAAATGCTGTGTCAATAATAACTTTTTAAAATAAACAATCAGCGATTACAGATGTTTCAATACATCCTCATAATCAGGTTCTGACGTTATTTCGGGCACTAACTGTACGTATGCAATTTTATTGCTTTCGTCCACAATAAAAACTGCCCGGGCCAAAAGCCCTTTCAAAGGCCCATCGGTCATTTCAAGACCAAATTTTTCGGCAGCATCTTTATAACGAAAGTCAGAAACCGTTTTCACATTGTTGACCCCCTCGGCTTCACAAAATCTTTTTTGAGCAAAAGGCAAATCCATTGAAATAACAATTCCCGTCACCCCATTTTTTTGTCCGAGTTTTTCATTAAACTTTTTGGTTTCTGTGGCACAAACCCCCGTATCCAAACTTGGCACAAAAATCAACACCTTTTTACCCTGCACGTCATAAAGATTTTCTTCCGACAGCGATGCCGTCACCCATCTTATATTTGGCGCGGCATTGCCTGTAGTCGGCAGCACGCTTGCTTTTAACGATACCGGATTTCCTTTAAAATTTACTTTAATCATAATGTTTAGATTTTTTAAATTGTTGCCGTAAATTTAAGAAAAACCCGCAACTTGACGGTTCCAAAAGTATAAGTTCTGAAAGAAAATTTGCCCATAATTAGAATGATAATTTATTGGGGCACGCACGGCCTTCGCTGCTATTCCTCGCCCCTCAGCCAAACGGCCGGCATGGCTGCCCGGCGATCCTCCTGCCGTCGGCTGCCGGGCAGCCTGCCGGCCGGGCTTCGTTGCTGCGGGATATACGCTCAGGCCGGCTGCCGGTTTGCTTATCTTTCCGTATCTTTATGCCCTAAATCAAATAAACAAAGTCATATGCCCTCTAAAAAAACATCACACACAATCGATGAAATCTATAAAAAAATTTCACGTCTTTGTGCAAAAAAAGAACTTTCAGAATACGATGCTTTGCAATATCTCAAAAAATTTAAAATCTCGCCTCAAGAAACACTATCCATTCTGCAAAAACTTAAAGTTGACAATTTTATCGACAACCGCCGTTTTGTCCGTGCTTTTATCCACGATAAACTTAAATTTAACCATTGGGGCAAGCATAAAATACTTTCCCGTCTTCAACAAAAAAAGATTCCCCGCAATCTGTCAGAAAAAATTTGGAACGAAACCGTCAACGAAAATGAATATCTGAACATAATGAAAATCGAAATTTTTAAAAAATCAGGGCACAGGAAAAATCTCAATCCATCACAACGCCTGGCAATTTTTCGGTATATGGTCGGTAAAGGTTTTGAGCAAGAAAAAATATTAAATCTGATGCAACAATTGTTTAATGTTGAATAATCAATTTTTCTGTTGCCAATTCTTTTTCATCTTGTCGTATTTTTATGATGTATGTGCCTGCAGAAAGATGTGACGCATCAAATGAAAATAAATTCCTTCCCTTTTTGGCTGTTCCGCTGAAAAGATGAAGCACCAGTTTACCGTTCAAATCAAATACATCTGCCTGAAAATCTCCGGTTTCTTGCAATTCAAAAAATAATGTGACTTTATTGACAGCAGGATTGGGAAAAATAGAGGTTGCCGGTGAAGTATAATCAATCTTCACAGTATCATAAAACATACAGTCAAACCTATCGGTGGCTTGCAAAATATAAGTGCCGGCACACAAATCACCAAAGATTACATTTCCACTTGCAAGGGAATTTTGGTTGTTCAGGTTGTAAAGGTAAGGCGGTTGCCCCCATTGGGCCTGTGTTTCTACCGCAGCATCACATGCAAGGTACTGACTTGGCAAAACTACATTGGTTTGAAAAGGTTCAGATTTCAAACCTATTTCCGGCGATGCTATTTGCGCCATCCATGTACCATAAAGATTGTTGGACATTCCATAACAACCGGCCACAAATGCCTTTCCCGGGCTTTGATACAATCTTTGTGCGCCGCTATAGTCGCCCCATCTTTCCAAATTTCCCGAAAGTGCATTCAAATAATTGTCACCCTTTCTGATAACCTTCACAGGAGAAATTTCCAATAAATCATTTACAAATACACATCCATAACCGGCATAAACATTCGTATCACTAAAACAAAATGATATAACACATTGATTGTCGCAAGAATTGATACCTGTAAAAGCAATATTCGGAAAACCCAGATGCATCGTATCCGAATAAATCCACAAAGTATTTATTTTGGGATTGTTTTTTACATTTGAAATTCTTCCAAAATATATAGCCGCCTTACCATTGCCCGGATAGGTTGAATTTTGCACAAAAAATATCCTGTCATTTTCGTAAAATCCTCCCAATACACGGGAATCATTGGTTTGCAAAAAGTGATTTCCTGCTTGGTCTGCATCTACAGGTAAATAATACGGCGTGTCGCTTTTGATGATTCTGTATGTCAGTTCAGGGTTATTTTTTAATGAATTCGTCACTTCCAACAAATAAAAAGTATCATTTTGCAAAGCCAAATTTTCGTTCGAAAGCAGATACATATTGGGTCCATATGTTCCCATACCGCCGGAAATGGGTGTAATATTGAAAATCGAGTCGTTTCGTTCGGTTAAAATATCAAAGTAATAGCGGGTATTAATTATGGAATCGCCATTGAAACCCGCCACTTTGTCTATTTGCCATAAACATGACTCATGAAAACCGGAGTTATTGACAGAACCGTTGTAAAAAGTGTTGATCCCTATAAATAGTTCATTATTGTTGATGCCAATAACCGGATAGTCGCTCCATGTGTTGTTGTTTAAAGGATTTCCGGGCAATGCATAAAAGTGCCATGGGTCATTGGGATTGCTTGTTGTAGAAAAGGCAAGCAAAATTTTGCTGTTTTGATATGTGTAATCTTTCAAACATACAACTATAAATCTTTTAAAATCAGGATCATAAATCACTCTGGGATCATATTTGGTTCCCCCCATTTGCAATGGCAGAAACAAAGCTCCTAATGATTTGTAATAAATATTTTGTTTGTTGTTTAAATCAAAACCTAGAACATTGGTATTTTTTACCGAAATTACGATATTGTCTTCCGATACGGCCACATCATTGTCATTGGGCACACTTCCGTTGAAAGGATTGCCGGCTGTGTCAAATTCAATGATTGGAGACATATTGTTGGTAGATTTGTTATATCTGGGTTTGGAGGTTTTTTGTTGTTGCAATAATTGTTTTTGTAATTTTTTTAATTCTTCTAAATTTACTCCCGGGAAACCCTTTGAAGGATTGGGCATTTCAAGATTTTGAACTTGAATTTGCCAGTCAATTCCTTCATTGGGTGAATAAGTGCCTAAATACTCTGCTATTGGATGGATATAATGATAGTGCAATTTTTGTTGGGCAATAATCTTTATCTGTATGCTCTGCAAAAAGATCAATAAAATGCCTATAATCAATAAAAGGTGTTTCTTCATAACTTTATGGATTTTGTCCGTTCATCAGTTTTTCAATTTCTTCCGTTGTTCTTGGTGCTTTAATTGAAAGTATCACCGGATCATCTTCCGTAATCAAAATATCATCTTCAATTCTCACTCCTATATTCCACCATTTCTTGTCACAAGGTGATCCTTCAGGAATGTAAATACCCGGTTCAACGGTGATGACATTTCCCGGCTTTAAAGGTCCGTATGTTCCGGCATCATGAACATCAAGCCCCAAGTAATGTGAAGTTCCATGTGGGAAATACCAGTTGGCTTGATCAGGGTCATTGATAATGCCGAGTTCTTTCAACCCTTCAGCAATTACTTTTAAAGCCGCATAGTGAGGATCCCAAAATTTATTGCCTTTCCGGCAGGCTTCAATACCTGCTTCTTGAGCTTTTAATACCAGATCATAAATGATTTTTTGTTCGGGAGAAAATTTTCCGTTTACAGGCAAAGTTCTTGTCACATCTGCCGAATAGCCATGATATTCTGCACCGATGTCGACGATCAGCAAATCGTTATTTTTCATAGGTCTGCGGTTAGTGTTGTAGTGCAAGATGCAGCTATTTTCACCACTGCCCAAAATAGATGGGAAACCGGGTTCTTCGGCACCCGAGTATTTAAAGATATATTCGATGATCGCTTCACTTTGGTACTCCTTCATTCCCGGTTGTAATTTTTTCATCAATTCTATTTGAGCCGTGCAGGTTATATCAATGGCTTTTTGCAGCAATACAAGTTCATCGGGGTGCTTAACTTCCCTTAATTCTGCCATCCATTGTGAAAGATTCTTATCGTTTAGTTTGTTTTGAACATTTTCAGTTTTAATGAAAAAATAATTCAGCAAATCATAAAGATCGCCTTGACGAAAAGGATCATTTACCGGCATCATATCCGGTTCTTTCCAATAAATCTGTTTAAATTTTGAGAAATCTAGGTCCGTTGTCTCCAAAAAATCTTTGCTTGCAAGTGCCATTTCCAATTGTAGATACTGCATCACACCTTCCGGACCTAATCTACGTCCCGACCATAGCTCATATTTGGGTTGTCTCTCCCTTACATACATCAGTTCTTTTACTTTTTTTCCTTTGATTTCTACAGGGTCTTTAAATATCAACAAGATGGCATCAGTTTCACGCAATCCGGTCAAATAATAAAAATCAGGATTTTGATGATATTCATATAATACGTCATTTGATTTGATTTTTTCAGGAGCAGCAAAAAACACTGCCACTGATCCTTTAGGCATTTTTTCTCTTAATCGTTCTCTGTTTTTTCTGAAAAACCCGGGTGATAACAAATCAGTGTCATAAAAATAACGGTTATATAAATTGCTGTCATTCAATGGCAATCTTTCTTCGTTTTGCCCGTATATACACAAAAAAGTCAGTAGACAATTGACGGCGAAAAAGACATTTTTTGGCAACCTGCTAAACATTGTTTATTCAGTTACATATAAAAAAAGCCGCCTAAAATTAAGCGGCTTTTTTGTTGATTAAATAAACATTAATTGTGATTTTCTTCTTTTTTCGTACAAGTTTTACCGGCTTCGCCATCTTTTTTACAACAACTTTTTGATGCGGTTCCGTCATTTTGTGCTGATGAACATGATTTTGCATCTTTGTTGCAACAAGATTTTTTCTTTTTCTTTTTGTTTTTGTCGTCATCCTTTTTGATGATGGCAACATTGTTGTCAATGCTTGCATAGGCAATCGTACCGGCACCTACAAAAGTCAATAAGGTTAAAGCTAAAATTACTTTTTTCATATGATTAAAAATTTAAATTATTAGCAAATGTAAGAAATTTATTTATATCTTGATGCAAAATTAAAAGTAAGTCCTACATTAAAATTATAAGGATAGTGGTTCAAAGGATAAGGTGAAGTTAAAATTATATAGATAAATTGCATGTGAAATTTTACATATTTATATCCGAATCTTACGGTAAGAGCCGGTTCAAAAAAAGTATAATTGTGTTTGTCTAAATCTGATATGTCATATTCAATCAAATTACTGCCGGTATAGCCACTTGTGTCTATATTGCTGAATTTTAGGTTGGAAATTCTCATAGATAGTGCAAAATCGGCAAAATCTGTTTTGATTCCGATATTCGGTTGAAAAAAATACCGGAATGTTTTGGCCGAATATCTGTCAAATGTCGTACTATTGCCAAGGGTTTCTTGATATGAACGGTTAAATGAAACTTTCCCGCCTCCTGCACCTGCAAATGCTTCAAATGTGGCAATATCCCCAATGGGATGATAAAAACCCAACCCTCCTTCAAGCAATGTTTTTGTACTTTCATATTTTTTTTGCCATTTGAAGTATTTTCGGTCCATTCGGGATTTTTTATTGACCGTTTGTCATCAAGGCAATATTGTCGGTAATGGCATAAGCTGATTGATAGTTTGTGGTACTAAGATTTACGGCCAATTCATTTTATTCTTTTAACAATGGTACATTATGCATGTTTGGAACATACATAAATTTTGCAACCGGTGATTAAAAGAGCAGGTAAAAATAGAAGGTAAAAATAATTTTTCTTCATAAAATTAAATTTTGCATTCCATACAAATATAAACTTATCTTTTTAAGAAAAAAATCTGTCATTCTGTTGTAAATTTTTATTTTCGCAAAAAAATTAACAAATAAGGCATATGGATAAGGTATTTAAAAAATGGAATATTGCATTAGGTTGGTTGGTATGGCTTTTGGCAACAATTGTTTATGGCTTGACTGTTGAGCCGACAGTAAGTTTCTGGGACTGTGGTGAATTTATTGCGACATCTTTTAAACTTGAAGTAGGACATCCGCCCGGGGCTCCTTTGTTTTTAATGATCGGTCGTTTGTTTTCAATTTTTGCCGATCCAACGGTCGTGGCTGTGATGATCAACTGGATTTCTGTTTTGTCAAGCTCGTTTACTATTATGTTTTTATTTTGGACCATTTCTCATTTTGCCCTGAAAATAGCAAGCCGGCAAGGAGAGTTGACTACAGAGAAAAAATGGATCATTTTAGGTTCGGCTTTTGTAGGTTCTATGGCCTACACTTTTACTGATTCATTTTGGTTCTCGGCTGTAGAAGGTGAGGTTTATGCCATGTCCTCGTTGTTTACGGCTGTGGTATTTTGGGCAATATTAAAATGGGAAAATACTGCCGATCAACCCGGCGCAGATCGTTGGTTGATATTGATTGCCTATTTGATGGGATTGTCAATAGGGGTGCATTTGCTAAACTTGCTGGCTATACCAGCCATTGCTTTTGTCTACTATTTCAGAAAATATGAAGTAACACGCAAAGGAGTTATCTATGCTTCAATTGCTGCTGTGGTGATTTTAGGATTCATACAATACGGCATCATTCCGGGTGTGGTAAACCTCGGAGCCAAATTGGAGTTATTTACCGTAAATACATTGGGTCTTCCTTTCAATTCGGGATTGTTTTTGACCGTGATCCTCATTATTGGCCTGATTGTGTATGGTTTATTTATGGCCCATAAAAGACAAAATCAGTTATGGCACCTCATTGTTTCTTCCATAGGAGTAATTTTCTTAGGGTATTCCACCTATACGATGATTTTAATCAGGTCCAATGCCAATCCTCCGCTGGATGAAAACAACCCGGAAAATGCTTTTACACTTCTATCTTATCTTAACAGGGAGCAATATGGCGATCGTCCACTTATTTTCGGTCAACAGTATAATACTCCTCTTGATGTAAATGAACCTTATGTAGACGGAGATCCTGTTTACACTCCTGATAAAAAAACAGGAAAATACTATATTTCTGATGACCGTAAAAAATCAATCCCCAATTACGATAAAAAACTTTGTACAATTTTTCCCAGAATGTGGAGCAGCCAGCCTGCTCATATCAGGGAATATAAAGAATGGGCAGATATCAAAGGAAAACCGGTGAGAGTGATTGGCTACAACGGTCAACCTGAAACTATTTATATTCCAACTTTCTGGGAAAATCTCAAATTCTTTTTTAAATATCAATTGGGACACATGTATTTTCGATATTTTATGTGGAATTTTGTGGGACGTCAAAATGATGAGCAAGGACATGGAGAAATTAATAAAGGCAATTGGATCAGCGGTATTAAATGGATAGATGCCATTCGGCTGGGGCCACAAGACAAGTTGCCAAAAAGCATCACCGAAAACCCTGCTTATAATAGATTTTATTTTCTTCCATTGATTCTTGGATTGTTAGGATTGTTTTTTCAATATGATAAAAACAAAAAGGACTGGTGGGTGGTAATGCTTTTGTTTTTCTTTACCGGCATTGCTATTGTGATTTATCTTAACCAATACCCACTTCAACCCAGGGAAAGAGATTATTCTTATGCCGGTTCGTTTTATGCATTTTCTATTTGGCTGGGTCTGGGTGTATATGCTCTATACGAACTTGTACAAAAATTATTAAATCCCAAATTGGCTGCTATAATAAGCATTGTTGCATCTACTTTGGCTGCTCCTGTGTTGATGGGGGCCGAGGGATGGGACGATCATGATCGTTCTAACCGTTATACCGCCAGGGACTTTGCTAAAAATTACCTCCAAAGTTGTCCTCCCAATGCAATATTATTTACCAATGGCGACAATGATACATTCCCACTCTGGTATGTTCAGGAGGTGGAAGAATTCAGAACCGATGTAAGAGTAGTCAATTTAAGTTTGTTAAATACTGATTGGTATATCGAACAGATGAAAAGAAAGGCCTATGAATCCGATCCCATACCATCCATGTTGCCATTGAACAAATATATTCAAGGCACCAATGATTATTTGCCGGTAGTCGATAAACTAAATACATCCATAGATGTAAGATCATTAATTTCGGCAATTGCCAGAGATGAAAAGGGACTTAAAGTGCCATTGGGCAATGGAAAATTAAACGATTTTATACCTAGTAAAAAGTTAAAACTTAAAGTGAAAAAAGATGAAATTCTCAAAAATCAATATCTATTCAAAGATAAAGTGTTGTTCCCAACAGATACTGCTCAATGGGTGGATTATATTGAATGGAATCTCGGTAAAAATTTCATTTATAAAAATGACTTGATTATGCTGGACATATTGGCCAATAACGAAGATTTTCACCGCCCGGTTTGTTATGCCATCACCACCGGGACTGATGCATATCTGGGATTGACCGATTATTTTCAATTGCAAGGGCTGGCTTATCAATTGATTCCAGTTAAAGTTACAAAAGAAGACGGGCAAATAGGAAGAGTAAATACAGAAATAATGTATGACAATCTTATGAATAAATTTGAATGGGGAGGATTGGATAAGTATCATGTTTACATGGATGAAAACAATCGCAGAATGTGTATGAATTTCAGGAATAATTTCGCCCGTCTTGCTGAGGCGCTAATAAGAGAAGGGAAAAAAGAAAAAGCCATTAAAGTATTGGACCGTTGTATGGAAGCCATTCCTCTTCATAACGTGCCGGTTGACTTCTTTGTCATGCCTATTGCCGAGGCCTATTATAAGGCAGGCGAGTTGCAGAAAGGGGATAGTTTAATGAATTTAATAGCGGAAAAATATTTGGATGAAATGGCATATTACAATTCATTGGAGAATGCTGGATGGGGCAAATCCATTCAGGCCGACAAACAGCAAGCCATCATGATTCTACAACGTTTAAGGTATATGGTAAACAGTTTTCGCAAGGACAGTGATTTTGCCAAAAGCATCGAAGAAAAATTAAAATATTATCTTACAGGTTTGCTTGATTAAATAAATATTTGCGTTTGAAACATTTTAGTAAATAGATTCGTAAACAACCTTTGTTTAACAAAATTTTAAAGAATGAAAAAGTTATACCTTCTTTGTCTTACAGTATTTTTGATTGTTGCATCGAACAAGATTCAAGCTCAAAACGATTTGGCTCTTGCGGCTCCCAATGGAGCTATTTTGGCTCCGGTTTCGGGTTGTAATTTAACTAACAGTGAATCGGTGACTGTCAGGATATTCAATTTTGGTCCGGGAACGGTCACTATTCCATTTCAAGTTTCTTACAATATAACCGGTCCGGTATCTTCATCTGCAACTGAAACTGTAAGCACACCCAATATTCCTCCAAATACAAGTTTTATCTATACGTTTACGACACCTGCCGATTTGTCGGTCCCGGGCACTTATTCGTTAACGGCAACGGTTACTTTGGCTGGTGACCCAAATTCATCAAACGATACTTATTCTTCCTATACGATTGATCATTACCCACCCAGTGTAGGTGGCACGGTAAATAGCAGCATGAACGTATGTTATGGCAGCAACAGTGGAAATCTTACATTGACCGGTCATACGGGTAACGTTTTGAATTGGGAATATAGTACGGATGGTGGAGTTACCTGGTTTAACATTGGTAATCCTACTACCGTTCAACCTTACAACAATCTTATGGTAACTACGCAATACAGGGCACTGGTTCAGAATGCTTCTTGTCCGCCCGTTTATTCCTCAATAGCCACTCTTACTGTAGATCCTCAATCGGTTGGAGGAACCATTTCAGGCCCAAATTCTACTTGTCAAGGTAATAATGTTAATTTAACGTTGAATGGGTATACCGGTTCTATTGTGCAATGGGAATACAGCATTGATGGAGGGGCAACCTGGAATATCATTTCAAATACAAGTCCGACATATTCTACTACATTAACCCAGACCACTCGTTTCAGAGTATTGGTGCAAAGTGGGGTTTGTCCGGCCGTTTATTCGGCAGAAAAAAACATTACCGTCAGTCCGTCTACTGTTCCGGGGACTATCAACCCATCGACTCAAACAGTTTGTTCAGGAAATAATTCCGGTACGTTAACATTGACCGGATATACCGGCAGCATTATTCGATGGCAATATAGTATCAATGGAGGAGCTACTTGGATTAATATAAGTAATACCACCAATACACAAAGTTTTTCTAATCTGTCACAAACTACCTGGTATAGAGCTCAAGTTAAAAGTGGTGTATGTCCACTCGTCAGTTCTTCTCCGGCCATAGTCAATGTGGTTCCAAACAGCGACGGCGGTAATGTTTCGCCTTTAACCATTAATGTTTGCAGTGGAACAAACCAAGACACATTATTTTTAAGTGGTTTTTCGGGATCTATTTTAGATTGGGAATTTAGTACAGATGGAGGAGTCACTTGGAATTCCACAGGATTAAATGACGATACGCTCATTTTTAGTAATTTAACCAGTAGTACTTTATACAGAGCAGTAGTGCAGGCAGGTTCTTGCCCTGTTGACTATTCCGATACGGCTTCTGTTTTGGTTGATAGCCCGACTGTCGGTGGCGTTTTGAGTGATAATGATACTGTTTGTATTTTATCAAATTCCGGAACATTGAATCTTACCGGGCAAACAGGCAATGTCGTTCAATGGGAAATGTCGACTGATTTCGGCACTACATGGCAAATCATCAACAATACTAATACTACCTATTCATACAACAATCTTACCGATACCACTCTTTTCAGGGTATTGGTGCAAAATGGAGTCTGCCCTTCTGCTTATTCCAACAATGTCGAAATTGTGGTCGATACTTTAACTGTTCCGGGAAATGTTACGGGAGGTACCACCGTATGTGAATTGGCTAACTCCGGAACAATGATGCTTAACGGTAACAACGGAATGGTGATGAATTGGCAACTTTCTACCGACGGAGGATTGTCCTGGGTGAATATCAATAACCAAACCACGACTTTAAACTACAATAATTTAAATACTACAACATTGTTCCGTGCAAATGTCAAAAACGGAGTTTGCCCTGCCGAATTTTCAACTTATGATATAGTGTATGTCGACAAAGCTTCGCAAGGGGGAAATATCATTGGAGGAAATACTGTTTGTGAAGGAAACAACTCAGGTACATTAATTTTGGTGGGTCATTATGGAAGTGTAATTACTTGGGAATATTCTACAGATAATGGAGCAACGTGGACGTCAAATGGAAATACCAATATACAACAAGCGTATTCTAATTTAACTCAAACTACACAATACAGAGTTTTAGTGCAAAGTGGTGTTTGCCCTCAAGACACTTCTCTTGTAGGAGCAGTTAATGTGCTGCCAAAACCTGTTATTTCTTTCAATACCGATACGGTTTGTTTTGGGCAACCTATGCAATTTGTAAACAACACCACCATTCCTCCGGGATACATTGTATTGCATAATTGGGATTTTGGCGATGGGACCTCAGCCACAATACCATCACCTGTTCATACCTACAATGATACCGGTAATTTTAATGTCAAATTAATAGCAATGTCTAATTTCGGATGTCTTGATTCATTAACCTTGAATGCTCGTGTCGAACCATTGCCAAATGTTGACATCACAGTAACCGGACAAACCGAATTTTGTTCGGGTGATTCTGCCGTGTTGAGTGTTGTGAATCCTTCTTCGAACGCTGTTTATCAATGGAACGACGGAGACAATGCTTTGACAAAAATCATTTATACCTCCGGTAACTACCAAATTATTGCACAAGATACGTTGACAGGTTGTAAAGATTCTTCGTCCAAAACAATCAATGTTTTCCCATTGCCTGTGATTTATGTTATGAATGATACGACCATAAAGATGGGCCAATCTGTGCAACTCGTGGCAAGTGGCGGAGTGGCTTATGAATGGTCTCCCGCAGATGATTTGGACAATCCTTATAGTTCATCACCTGTGGCATCTCCTGTAGTAACTACCACTTATTATGTTACCGCCTACAATGCTATGGGATGTAAAGTGATGGATTCGGTTATAGTGAATTTGTCGGACGAGATTGAATTTACAGTATATGATATCATCACACCAAATGGAGATGGGCATAATGACCGTTGGGAAATCAAAAATATCCATCTATATCCTGACAATGAGGTTACCATCTTTAATAGACAGGGAAACATAGTTTATCAAAAAGAATCTTATGACAATTCTTGGGATGGAACATACAACGGCAAGCCACTGCCACAAGGTACATATTATTACATTTTGAAAATTAAATCAAACAATCAAACGCAAAATGGAGCGATTAATATCATAAGTAATAATCTAAATTAAAAAGGGTATGAAAAAAAATATAATATTCACTATAATTGTTGTTTGTTTATTTGGAAACAAAAGCCTTTCACAACAATTGCCTTATTATAGTCAATTTTATTACAATCCGTTTGTGTATAATCCCGGATTCGCAGGAATAGGCGAGAATCCTAAAGCATTTTTGTTGCACCGCAGTCAATGGAAAAATATACAGGGAGCTCCGGTTACCTATGGTTTGACAATTGACGGGAAAACCAATCAGGAAAAAATGAGGTTGGGATTGTCTATTTTTAACGACCAGACAGACATATTCAATCGAACATTTGTGGGGGCGTCTTACGCCTATTCCTTTCAAGTGGGCGGGGATCATTATATCATACCGGGTATAACGGTTGGGTTTAATGACAACCGCATTGATTTTAGTGCTTCTAATCCTAAGGATGTTAATGATCCCTTGTTGATCAGTGCTTCGCGAAGAAAAATTACTCCCGATGCGGCTTTTGGTATTGCTTATCACTGGAACAATTTAAAAGCAGGTATTGCAGCAAAACAATTGTTTGGAAATCAAATTGCGTTTGAGAATAAAAATCAAAATGCATATTTTAGATTGAAACAACATTTGGTTTTCAATGTAATGTATGATTATGAAATCAATGATGAATTGTCTGTTATTCCTAATGCTTCTTTCTTTTGGTCGCAAAATTCTCCTCTACAGTTTGATGTGGGGGCTATTGTTAAATGGCGTGGTATGATTCAAGGGGGGCCATTTTTCCGTTATAACTATGCTGCGGGGATGAATCTTGGTTTAAATTTGTTTGACAACCTGTTTTTATCTTATTCTTATGAATATATGCTTCTGGCTATAGGAGCTTATACCGGTGGCGGTCATGAAATCGCACTTGGTTATACTTTTGGTGGAAATTCAAAAAAATATATAGACGAAAAATTGAAAGAAATCAATGACGATCTGGACCAACGCCTCTTGAATACGCAGGAAAAGATTGAGGAACAACAACGTAAGAATTTAAAACAACAGCAAGAAATTGACTCTTTAAAAGAAGCCGTCAAAAATTTACCGAAAACTACAGGCAGTGTCAATTCGACCAATACGTCTCCATCGGAGGCAGGTCAATCTATCAAGAAAGAAAACCGTCAGGATTATACAGATGAAACAGGAGCCACCGTTTCCCCGGGTTTTTATGTTGTGATAGAATCTTTTCAGGAAAAGGCAAATGCCGATAAAGCGAAAGAATATTATATGACGCAAACCGATTTTATTCCTGCCATAATCTACAACAAAAAAAGGAAGTTTTATTATGTATCGGTGATGTATACGCCTGACGAGAGTGAAGCAAGAAAAAAACTCGAAGAGGCACGTCAGGTAAGAAAAGATGCTTGGATATTTTTGTTTGATTAAAATGTCCGGTACCAATCAACAAATACTTATCTCTGTGCCAAATGCCAATACTACATTGGTGCTTGGCATTTTATCGATAATCAGTTGTATTTGTTATGGGTTACCGGGTTTAATCTTTGCATTGATAGCACTTTGGATATCTAAGTATGGCGAAAGTAAATACAGAGAACAACCGGGGATATACACTCTTTCCTCATATAACAATCTGATTGCAGGAAAAACCTGTGCTTATATCGGGTTGTTTTTCTCGAGCTTGTATTTGTTGATTATACTCATCTATTTGTTGATGTTCGGAGTGGGTATTTTTACGGCACTGCAAATGGAGGATATATTGCGACAATTGCAGGAGATGCAAGAATGAGTTAATACATTTCCGTGTTTGTCTATTCTCTATTTTACAGCCAAATTGAAAAAATGACTGCCAACAAAGTAGGTTTGCTTTTTAGAATTTGACAGCAATCATCGAGATTCCAACGTTGATATTTTACTTTATCTTGACATTTTCTTATTTTTTGAAGAGCTCAATTTATCAAATTCAAGGTTTTAGAATGATTTACGTTTATATTAATTCGTAATTGCACCAACATCTATTTGCCAGGGATTTGAAACCTCACCCCGCCCTTACGGGCGCCCCTCTCCTTGGTAAGGAGAGGGGCTATGGGGAGAGGTTTTGACTTCTCAATTGCAAAATCCTTGCATTGCGGACATATTTCGTTTTCATAAACTCGTAATTGCTGCAACATCTATTTGTAGGGGGACGAAAACCTCACCCCGCCCTTACGGGCGCCCCTCTCCTTGAGAAGGAGAGGGGCTTGGGGAGAGATTTTGACTTCTCAATTGCAAAATCCTTGCATTGCGGACATATTTCGTTTTCATAAACTCGTAATTGCTGCAACATCTATTTGTAGGGGGACGAAAACCTCACCCCGCCCTTACGGGCGCCCCTCTCCTTGAGAAGGAGAGGGGCTATGGGGAGAGAGGTTTTGACTTCTCAATTGCAAAATCCCTGCATTCCGGCATTTTGCGTTTTCATAAACTCGTAATTGCACCAACATCTATTTGCAGGGGATTTGAAAACCTCACCCCGCCCTTACGGGCGCCCCTCTCCTTGAGAAGGAGAGGGGCTATGGGGAGAGGTTTTGACTTCTCAATTGCAAAATCCTTGCATTGCGAGCATTTTTCGTTTCTATAATCCATATTTGCACCAAAATCTATTTGTCGGGGATTTGTGTAATACCTCACCAAGCCCTTACGGGCGCCTCTCTCCTTGAGAAGGAGAGGGGCTTGGGGGGAGGTCTTGGCTTTTCTCATTCTTTTTCTCTTCTCAATTTCTTAAATCCTTGACCTCCGTGCGTTTTTGGTTTTCATCAACCTGTATAAGAGTATGAATTTGACGGTGACAAAAAACGGAAGCATTTATTCATTGAACGGAAAATAAGCCGGTCTGAGAGCAAAAAACTACAAATTCTAAAAATAAAAGAAATGGAAAAATTTCTGGAAAGTTAGAGATGTGGTCCCCAAAAAAGTCATATTAGTGGTTGTCAATAAATTAACATTGAAAAGTGTCAAAGAAAAGAGTAAGTTAGTTTTTAGAATTTGACAGCAATCACCGAGATTTCTACATTGACATTTTTGGGCAATGAGGATACTTCAACAGTTTCTCTTGCGGGAAAAGGTTCGCAGACAAAAGTTGCATACACACGGTTGACCTCAGCAAAATCATTCATGTTTTTCAGAAAAATCGTGGTTTTTACTACGTTGTTCCAATCAAGACCTGCTGCCTCAAGTATGGCTGAGATGTTGGAGAGTACCTGCCGGGTTTCGGTGTCGATGTTTTGTGTTTCAAGATTGCCTGTAGCCGGATTGATAGCAATTTGTCCGGAAATGAACAAAAAATTGCCTGCTTTGATGGCTTGACTGTATGGGCCAATAGGAGCAGGCGCATTGGAAGTTTTGACGGCTTCTTTCATTTCTTTTTAGTTTTAGGCCAGGTTTTATAGGTTTGTTCTTGAGGTGGACGGAACTTTGGAGGGGTGCGTAAGGGTTCGCACGGGGTTAGGGTATTTTTCATTTGATTGACCAATTCTTGATACAATTTTGTGCCTTCTTTTTTCCAATATATCATTTCATCTGAAATCTGTTTGACTACTTTTGCCGGATTGCCAACGACGAGCTGCGGTCGGGTATGATGGTGCCTTGAGTGACCAATGCCAAGGCACCTACAATGCATTCATTGCCAATCTTGGCATCATCCATAATGACAGCATTCATACCTATGAGGGTGTCTCGTCCTATGTGGGCACTATGTATGATGGCGCCGTGCCCGATATGGGCATTCTCCTCGAGAATAACAGCAACACCGGGAAAAATATGGAGGATGCAATTGTCTTGAATGTTGCAACCGTCCTTGACGATAATTTCTCCCCAATCACCACGCAGCACGGCTCCCGGGCCTATGAATACGTTTTTGCCTATATTGACATTTCCAATAATTGTGGCAGTTGGATGCACATAAGCCGATTCGTGAATATAAGGAACAAAACCTTCAAAGGAATAAATGTTTCCGGGCATAAAAAAATTTTTTGCAAAGAAAAGAAATTTTCATCAATGAAGAGTTTGTTGAGAGTGGGTAATGAAGAGAGAAGATAAGGCAGCCGGACTGAGCGAATATCCCGCAGCAACGAAGCCCGGACGGCAGCAGGCCCGGCAGCCGACGGCAGGAGGATCGCCGGGCAGCTATGCCGTCCGTTTGGCTGAGGGGCGAGGAATAGCAGCGAAGGCCGTGCATGCCCCAAAGTTTAAAATGAATATTGAAATGATTTTGTTTGGTAGAGTTTGACTTGACCGGATGAAAGTTGATTAATTTTTCATAGTTTCGCAACAAAAAATGGCAGTGGAACTAAATAATGCAAGAGGCACCAGGGATATATTGCCTGAGGAATTCCGTGCTCGTCAGGTTATTTTAAATGTCATCCGTGAGACATTTGAGCAATTTGGTTTTGTGGGTATTGAGACGCCTGCATTGGAAAAAACTGCTACTTTGTTGGGGAAATACGGAGAAGAAAGTGACAGATTGATTTTTAAGATTTTGCCCAGAGGCGAAAAGTTGGAGAAATGGTTGAACGAAGAAAATCCATTGGCCAAGCAAAGCGAATATGTTGAGGAAGCCCTTCGGTATGATTTGACCGTGCCTTTTGCCAGAATGGTGGTGCAGCATAGAAATGAGATTTACTTGCCTTTTAAACGATATCAGATACAACCGGTGTGGAGAGCCGATCGCCCTCAAAAAGGCCGTTTTCGTGAATTTTACCAGTGTGATGCCGATGTGATCGGATCGACATCGTTGCTTAACGAAGCCGAATTGTTATTGATTTATGCAAGGGTGTTTGAACGTTTGGGGTTGAAAGTTAAAATAAAAATCAATCATAGAAAATTGCTTAGAGGATTGGCCGAAAAAATGAATTGCGAAAACCGTTTTCAAGAACTGACGGTTGCTCTTGATAAGTTGGATAAAATAGGGAAAGATGGTGTGTTGAAAGAATTGAAATTGATGGGATTTGACGAGCAACAAACCGGAGTGTTGAATCAATTGTTGAGCGCAGGAACAGGGATGAGTGACGATTTTGCAGGGGAATTTTTTTCCGGTATAGAGGTGGCTATCAACGGATGGAAAGAATTAAAGAAAGTGATAAGCTGGTCTGTTGCGATGGGTATGGATAGTGGCTTGTTATTGCCGGATATTTGTTTGGCAAGAGGATTAAATTATTATACAGGATGCATCTTTGAGGTGGTGAGCGAAGAGGTTGCTATTGGCAGCATAGGAGGAGGGGGGAGATACGATGATTTGACAGGGATATTTGGTATGCCCGGATTATCGGGGGTAGGAATATCGTTTGGTTTGGACAGGATTTTGGAAGTAATCAAAGAAAGCGGAAAAATGGACAAGATTCTGGCTTTAAAATATCCTGCGAGTGTGTTGCTGGTCAATTTTGGTGAAGAAATTTTGGAAAAGTTGTTTTCTTACATAAAACTGTGGAGGGAAAAAAATATACCGTTGGAAATTTATCCGGAACCGGGGAAGCTGAAAAAACAAATGCAATATGCCGACCGGAAAAAAATACCATTTGTGTTGATGGCAGGAAGCGATGAGTTGGAAAAAGGGAAGTTTTTGTTGAAAAATATGCATACCGGAGAGCAAATGATGATAGAGCCCGATCGTCTTGAAAATTATTTGGAAATATGATATCACAATCTGTTACATTAAGCCGGGAATGGATCAAGCCGGAACAAATATGGGATTGGCTTGATAAGGGGGTGAAAATTGAATTGGGCGTAGAATTAAAACAAAGAATACAGGAGGGTGTGGATTTTTTGAAAAAGAAATTGGAGGAAGATGAGGCCTTTTATGGAATCAATACCGGATTCGGTTCGTTGTGCAACACCGTGATAGAAAAAGAACAACTTAAAGAATTACAGAAAAATTTGTTGATGAGTCATGCTTGTGGGGTGGGAAAAGAATTGCCTGAAGAGATTGTAAAAATTATGCTGATAAATAAAGCATTGGGCCTGTCTAAAGGTTATTCGGGGGTTAGTGTGGAGTTGGTCGAACGTTTATTGCAATTTTACAATGAAGAGATTTTGCCGGTGGTTTATGAGAAAGGTTCATTAGGAGCGTCCGGTGATTTGGCACCATTGGCACATTTGTCGTTACCGTTAATCGGAATGGGACAAGTAAACTACAAGGGGGAGAAAATCGATGTCGGTGAAATTTATCCAAAAATTGGTTGGGAGCCATTGGATTTGCATCCAAAAGAAGGGTTGGCGTTATTGAATGGGACACAATTTATGTCGTCAATTGGGCTTTATGTATTGAAACAATTGCAAAAGTGGCTTGTTTTGGCCGATATTGCTGCGGCTGCATCATTGGTTGCTTTTGATGCCAAGTCGTGTCCGTTTGATGCCGTCATACATCGATTGAGGCCATTTGACGGACCTTACATAACGGCTCAAAACATACTGGAGATTTTGAACCATCAGAAGGAATTTAATGACAATAAACCTTATGTGCAGGATCCTTATTCATTCAGGTGTATACCACAAGTGCATGGCGCGGTGAAAGATGTGTATGCACACGTAAAACGTGTGGTGGAGATTGAAATAAATGCCGTAACAGACAATCCTTTGATTATTCCCGAAGAAAACAAGATTTTGTCGGGAGGTAATTTTCATGGTGAACCATTGGCTTTGTCATTTGATTATTTGGCAATGGCTATCAGTGAAGCTGCTTCTATAAGCGAGCGAAGGATTTATAAACTGATGTCGGGACACCGTGGATTGCCGGCTTATTTGACAGCCAATCCGGGTATCAATAGCGGATTTATGATTGTGCAATATACTGCTGCGGCATTGGTAAATCAATCAAAACAGATGTGCATGCCCAATAGTGTGGACAGTATTGATTCGTCAAATGGGCAAGAGGATCATGTGAGCATGGGGGCAAATTCGGCTTTGAAGTTATTGACATTGATCGAAAATTTAAAACAAGTAGTTGCTCTCGAATGGATGTCAGCATTGCAAGCAGGAGATTTGAGAAAAGTTGCCTGGACGGGCATCATTGGTCAATGGCATGAAGAATACCGTAAAAACGTTCCTTTGCTGGAAAAAGATGATTACATGCATCCATATATGTCTTATACTTTGGATTTTTTGGACAAAAAGTCAATATCTGCCACTGAAAATTTATTATTGAAAACCACATAAATGTAAATCATTTTAAATTATCATTTTTTACGAAGCTTATCTAATAAAAATAAAATACAATCAAAGGCAATTGTTAATTTTGTATTGGAAAAAATATTACTTATTTGTGAAATTCTCAAAAAATTAAAATAAACAATCAATGAAAGGAAAAAGAAATCAAACGCCATATTGTTCATTTTGTGGGCGCGAATCGTTGGAAGTGGAAATGATGATAACCGGACTGGATGATGTATATATCTGTGACGAATGTTTGGAGAAGGGGCATGAACTGGTACTTGAAAATTTAAAATCGAAAAAGGGACATAGGTTTTCAGAAAAAATGACATTGGCCAATCCTGCCAAAATAAAAGAGTTCTTAGACGAATATGTCATTGGTCAGGAGATGGCCAAAAAAGTAATCAGTGTGGCAGTGTATAACCACTATAAAAGAATCAGGCAAGACAATTTTAAATCGAAGAATGACATTGAGATTGAAAAATCAAATATACTGTTGGTTGGTCCAACCGGTACAGGAAAAACATTATTGGCAAGAACTGTTTCGAAACTGTTGAATGTTCCTTTTTGTATTGCCGATGCCACTGTTTTTACGGAAGCCGGTTATGTGGGCGAGGATGTAGAGTCGATTATCACGAGATTGTTGCAAGCGGCAGATTATAATGTTGAAGCGGCCGAGAGAGGAATAGTATTTATCGACGAAATTGATAAAATAGCCAGAAAAGGGGATAATCCATCGATTACCAGGGATGTTTCGGGTGAAGGCGTGCAACAATCGTTGTTAAAATTGTTGGAAGGATCAGTTGTGAATGTGCCGCCACAGGGGGGACGTAAACATCCGGAACAAAAAATGATTCAGGTTGACACAAAAAACATATTGTTTATATGTGGTGGTGCATTTGAGGGAATAGAAAAAATAATTGCCCGCCGTGTAAATCGCCATGTTGTAGGATTTAAAAAAGGGCAAGCCAAAGAAGAAGGAAATGAGCAAGAAAACTTGTTGAAATATATTTTACCTCAAGATTTAAAAACATTTGGGTTGATCCCTGAATTGTTGGGAAGACTACCGGTGATTACTTACCTCGATCCATTGGATAAACAAATGCTTAGAAGGATATTAACCGAACCAAAAAATGCAATTATCAGACAATATGAATATTTGTTTAAATTAGACGGAATAGATTTGAAATTTAGCAAAGAAGCAATAGATTATATTGTCGAAAAGGCCTATGAATATAATTTAGGGGCCAGGGGGTTGAGAAGTATATGTGAGGCAGTGATGCTTGATGCGATGTTTGAACTCCCCGAAAAGACCTTTGAGGTTACACTTGAATATGCTAAAGAAAAAATCGAAAAATCCGGTATCATGATTTCAAAAGTTGCGTGAAAATAAATGTTTTGTTTATATTCGCAACGTTTCAAAAATTAAATTTATGCCATATTTATTTACGTCAGAATCAGTATCAGAAGGGCATCCCGATAAAATAGCCGATCAAATTTCCGATGCCATCATTGATCATTTTTTAGCATTTGATCCATCGGCAAAAGTAGCATGTGAAACATTGGTCACTACAGGTCAAGTGGTGCTTGCCGGAGAAGTGAAATCAAAAACTTATCTGGATGTACAAAATATAGCCCGCAATGTAATCAAACAGATAGGATATACCAGAAGTGAATATATGTTTGAAGCCAACTCTTGCGGAATATTATCTGCCATACACGAGCAAAGTCCCGATATCAATCAGGGTGTAGAGAAAAAAGATCCCTGGAAACAAGGAGCCGGCGATCAAGGAATGATGTTTGGATATGCCTGCAAAGAAACAGACAATTATATGCCGCTGCCAATAGAATTGGCCCATACGATATTAAAAGAATTATCTGATATTCGTAAAGAAGGGAAGCAAATGCAATATTTAAGACCTGATGCCAAAAGTCAGGTAACTGTAGAATATGATGATAATAATCAACCGGTCAGAATAGATACTATCGTAATATCTACTCAACACGATGAGTTTGGTAAAGAAAAAGAAATGCATAAAAAGATATCTCAAGATATTAAGGAAATTCTCATGCCGCGTGTAATCAAAAAATTGCCAAAAAGAATACAAAAACTTTTTGACAATAAGATTAAGTACTTTATCAATCCAACAGGTAAATTTGTGATAGGAGGCCCACATGGGGATACAGGTCTGACAGGAAGAAAAATTATTGTGGACACATATGGTGGCAAAGGCGCACATGGAGGTGGTGCATTTAGTGGAAAGGATCCGAGCAAGGTCGACAGATCTGCAGCTTATGCGACACGTCACATAGCCAAAAATATGGTTGCTGCCGGTGTTTGTGATGAAGTACTTGTGCAAGTGGCTTATGCCATTGGTGTAGCAGATCCTGTTGGTTTATATGTAAATACCTATGGAACCTCAAAGGTTAATATGAGTGATGGTGAAATTGCCCGAAAAATTTTAGAAATTTTTGATATGCGGCCTTATGCCATTGAACAAAGATTTGATCTGCGCAAACCGATTTATTTTGAAACGGCCGCTTATGGTCATATGGGTAGAAAACCTGAGAAAGTAACCAAAGAATTTACAGATGGAAGCGGTAAAAAGAAAAAAATGACAGTAGAGTTATTTCCTTGGGAAAAATTGGATTACGTAGACGCAATTAAAAAGACCTTCAAAATCAAATAATATAGTTCATTAAAACCTGCCTCGAGCAGGTTTTTTTTAATTTATATAGTTTTTTTCTTTCCTGAAAAAAATCTTATGTTTTTTAGAATCAAACGCTATTTCTTAAAAACAAGATAAGCCGCAATAATGATTAAGATAAAGGCCAAAATATGTTCTTTTGAAGGATTTTGTGTGCGAAAAATAAATAAGGCAAAAATTATGAACACAAAAATTGAAATAACTTCTTGAATAATCTTCAATTGGTATAGGTCAAAAGGCCCACCAAAACTTTTGAATCCTATACGATTAGCAGGTATCATTAACATATACTCAAACAATGCGATAAACCAACTTAATAAAATTGTCAGAATCATACCTTTCCATCCGGCATGGGTTGCTTTATTCCATTTCAAATGTCCATACCAGGCTAATGTCATAAAACTATTGGAAAGCAAAAGCAAAAGAATAGTCCAAAATCCTTTCATAAATAGACTATGATTGATAAGTTTTGATCAAATTAAAAAGAAATCTTACATTTTCATAAGGCGTTCCGGGTAAGATACCATGACCAAGATTGAATATGTAACCGGGATCATGTTTCATGGCATTTAGCAGACGGATGGTTCTGTCATAAATGTAACTCTGATCAGCAAATAAAACAGTCGGGTCTAAATTGCCTTGTATGGCTTTGTCTTTAAATTGATCTCTGATATTGGGAAGATTGGTTTTATAGTCCAAACCTATCACGTCCAAAGGGAGGCGGTTGATCAAAGGTAACAAATGAGCGGTAGAAGTGCCAAAGTAAATTAGGGGCCTGTCAGTGTGAGATTTAATATGTTGAGTCATAAATTCTAAGTGAGGGAAAACAAAGTTTTCAAATTCATAGTAATCCAATACACCAATCCAACTGTCAAATATTTGAACTGCAGCAGCACCGCTTTCATATTGGAATAATGCATATTCAGACATTTTTTGAGCAAGAAATAGCATCAATTCATGCCAAGCGTCCGGGAATTGATAAAGAAATTTTTTCGTTTCTACAAAATTTTTAGTTCCTTGTCCTTCGATCAAATAACTGGCCAGAGTGAAGGGAGCTCCAACGAAACCAATCGTAGGAATATCCAATTGATTGTTTAAAACGGTTAAAGCTTGACCTGTAAATTTAAGTCCATCGGCTACATTAAAATTTTTAAGTTGTTTGATATCCTGATCTTTTCTTAGAGGATTATATATTTTAGGACCTACCCCTTTTTCATAATCAAATTGAATTCCCATGGGTAAAAATGGGATCAGTAAATCTGAAAAAATAATGGCAGCATCGGGTTGAAATTCATTGACAGGAAGTAGGGTGGCATGTACCATCAGATCGTGATGGGTGCATATTTCAATCATTGAATATTTTGCTTTCAATTCTTGATAGGAATTTTGGTATCTACCGGCCTGTCGCATTATCCATACCGGTGGGCGGTTTTCAAAATTTTGTTTTTTGCAGGCTCGAACAAATAAGCTATTTTCAAAACTTTTCATATAAAATGGAATATCCGGGCAAATTAAAGAAAAAAGCCCGCTTAAAGCGGGCTTTTTTTTAAAGTATTGAAAAAATCAGGCCTTTGCTTCAGGTCCTCCGAATGACATAGGATAAGGCACGGTTTCTTCCTGGTCTTTGATTGTACCATAAGCACTTTCATATCGTTGAATGTTTTCTGCCAAGGCCTTCATTAATCTTTTGGCATGTTGCGGAGTGGTGATAATCCGTGATTTTACTTTTGCTTTTGGCACATTGGGCACAATACAGATAAAGTCCAATACAAATTCGGCATGAGAGTGGCTGATAATGACCAGGTTGGAATATTGACCTTCGGCCACTTCTTCGGTAAGCTCTATATTCAATTGAGCGGCTTTTTCATTTTCTTCACTCATGGTGTGTTATTTTTGTTTTTCCAATTGTTTTTTAGTTTCCATCAATTGTTCGTATTCTTCTCTTGAACCTACAATGATGTTTTGATATTCACGAAGACCGGTACCGGCAGGTATCAAATGCCCGACAATCACATTTTCTTTCAATCCTTCAAGTGTATCAACTTTCGCATTGATGGCAGCATCGTTCAATACGCGGGTTGTTTCCTGGAAAGATGCAGCAGAAATCCAACTTTCGGTTTGTAGAGAGGCTCTTGTGATACCTTGCAAAACAGGAGTGGCGGTAGCAGGTCTAGCATCTCGGGCTTGAACCAACTTCTTGTCGTTTCGTTTCAGTTTAGAATTTTCGTCACGCAATTTACGCGCAGTTACGATCATTCCTCTTTTCAACTCAGTAGAATCTCCCGGATCAACTACTACTTTTTTGTCAAAAATCCAGTCATTCTCTTCCATAAATTCTACTTTGCTGACAATTTGTTGTTCGAGGAATTTGGTATCGCCCGGATCTTCTATTTGTACTTTACGCATCATTTGGCGCACGACAATCTCAAAATGTTTGTCGTTGATTTTAACACCTTGTAAACGATATACCTCCTGAATTTCATTGACGAGGTATTCTTGTACGGCAGTCGGACCTTTAATAGCCAGAATATCAGAAGGAGAAATTAATCCGTCTGTAAGAGGTGTACCGGCTTTGACAAAATCGTTTTCTTGTACAAGTATGTGGGTAGATAGATCAATTAAGTAAATCTTTTCTTCACCGGTTTTACTGGTAACAATTACTTCACGTTTACCTCTTTTGGTTTTGCCAAAAGAAACGATACCGTCAATTTCCGAAACAATTGCCGGGTTAGAAGGATTGCGTGCCTCAAACAATTCTGTAACTCTGGGCAGACCACCTGTAATATCGGCAGTTCTTCCGGCACTTCTTGGAATTTTAACCAATATATCACCGGCTTCGATTTTTTGGTTGTCTTCCACCATCAAATGTGCATTCACCGGAAGGTTGTATGTTTTGATAGTTTCTCCTTTATTGTCGGTGATGCGGATAACAGGCAGTTTCTTTTTATCACGCGATTCGATAATGACTTTCTCGGCAAAGCCGGTCTGATCATCTATCTCTTCACGATAAGTGACATTTTCAATGATGTTTTCAAATTCAATTTTACCTTTTGTTTCGGCAAGAATAACGGCGTTGTATGGATCCCATTCACAGATCAGTTCGCCTTTTTTCACCATGTCGCCATCTTTTTTATAGAGAATGGATCCATAAGGAATATTTGCCGAGGTTAAGACGATTTTTGTGTTGGTATCAAGAATTTTAACTTCTCCGGATCTACCGATTACAATGGTTTTTTCTTCTCCATCTTTTACTTTGTTGACGGTTTTTAATTCTTCAAAGGATATAATGCCGTCATATTTTGCTTCAATCTTTGATTCGGCAGTAATTTTTGATGCAGTACCACCCACGTGGAATGTTCTAAGAGTAAGCTGAGTACCGGGTTCGCCAATAGATTGGGCTGCGATTACTCCCACTGCTTCACCTTTTTGAACCATTTTCCCTGTAGCAAGATTTCTACCATAACATTTTGCACAGATACCTCTTTTCATTTCGCAAGTCAAAGGGGATCTTACTTCTACTTCTTCAATAGGAGAATTCTCGATAATTTCTGCTATGCTTTCGGTTATTTCTTCACCCGATTTGACAATAAGCTCATTGGTAGAAGGATGGTAAATATCATGTACGCTGACGCGTCCCAATATACGGTCTCTCAAAGGTTCTATCACTTCATTGTCTTTGTTGGTCAATGCTGTTATGGAAATACCTCTTAATGTGCCACAATCTTCAGCGGTAACTATTACATCTTGTGTAACATCCACCAAACGACGTGTCAGATATCCGGCATCGGCTGTTTTGAGAGCCGTGTCTGCAAGACCTTTACGTGCACCGTGTGTTGATATAAAGTATTCTAGAATTGACAATCCTTCTTTAAAATTTGAAAGAATTGGGTTTTCGATGATTTCCTGACCCACAGCCCCTGACTTTTGAGGTTTAGCCATCAATCCACGCATACCGGCCAACTGACGTATTTGTTCTTTTGAACCCCTGGCACCGGAATCAAACATCATGAAAATGCTATTGAAGCCTTGCTTGTCGTTCTTCAACCGTTCCATGAGGATATTGGTAAGCTTGTTGTTTGTGTTGGTCCAAACGTCGATGATTTGGTTGTAACGCTCGTTGTTGGTGATAAATCCCATGTTATAGTTTGACATGATCTCATCGACCTGCTCTTGAGCTTTTTTGATTAGTTCTTCTTTTTCTTCCGGAATAATTACATCATCCAGGTTGAATGACAATCCGCCTTTGAATGCCATGTAAAAACCTAAATTTTTGATATCGTCCAGAAACTTGGCGGTGGTAGGAGTGTCGGTTTTTTTCAAAACATTATGAATGATATCCCTTAATGATTTTTTAGTAAGCAGTTCGTTGATAAAACCTACTTCTTCAGGAACATATTGATTAAATATTACTCTACCTGCAGTAGTTTCAATGATTTTACTTTTATATTCGCCGTTTTCGTCTTTTTCTTTGATACGGACTTTGATGTAGGCATGCAGGTCTAATTTACCTTCGTTGATGGCAATGATGACTTCTTCGGGAGAGTAGAAAGTCATTCCTTCTCCTTTGACTTTTTCTGTTTCTGTGCTTTTTCTTCCTTTTGTAATGTAATAAAGTCCAAGAACCATATCTTGTGATGGTACGGTGATAGGAGCACCGTTGGCAGGGTTAAGAATATTGTGCGAAGAAAGCATCAACAATTGGGCTTCCAAAATAGCGGCATTGCTCAAAGGTAAGTGGACTGCCATTTGGTCACCGTCAAAGTCGGCATTAAATGCAGTACAAACCAAAGGGTGGAGACGAATGGCTTTACCTTCTATCAATCTTGGTTGAAAGGCCTGTATTCCCAAACGGTGAAGGGTGGGAGCACGGTTCAACAAAACCGGATGACCTTTCATTACATTTTCTAGTATATCCCAAATAACCGGTTCTTTCCGGTCAACTATTTTCTTTGCTGATTTAACGGTTTTTACAATTCCTCTTTCGATCAGTTTACGGATAATAAAAGGTTTATATAACTCGGCTGCGATATCTTTGGGCAAGCCGCATTCGTGTAATTGGAGATCCGGACCTACCACGATCACAGAACGTGCTGAATAATCTACACGTTTTCCCAATAAGTTTTGACGGAAACGGCCTTGTTTTCCTTTCAAGCTGTCTGAAAGAGATTTCAATGCACGGTTGGAGTCGGTTTTTACGGCATTTGATTTGCGGGAATTGTCAAGTAAAGCGTCTACGGCTTCTTGCAACATGCGTTTTTCGTTGCGTAAGATGACATCAGGTGCTTTTATTTCGATCAATCTTTTTAATCTGTTATTTCTGATGATCACGCGGCGGTATAGGTCATTCAAGTCAGAGGTTGCAAATCTTCCTCCGTCGAGAGCCACCAATGGACGAAGCTCCGGTGGAATAACCGGCAATACTTTCAAGATCATCCATTCCGGCCTGTTTTCCATTCTTTTGTTGGCTTCGCGGAAGGCCTCCACTATTTGCAATCTTTTTAAAGCTTCGCTTTTTCTTTGTTGAGAAGTTTCTTCATTGGCCTGAGTCCTTAATTGATAGGACAGTTCATCGAGATCAATCCTTTTTAATAAATCATACAAAGCTTCTCCACCCATTTTGGCAATAAATTTATTGGGGTCAGAGTCGTCGAGCAATTGATTTTCTTTGGGGAGTTTTTCAATTATATGCAAGTATTCTTCTTCTGTTAGAAAATCCATTGGTTGTAATGGCTCTCCATTTGGATGAGTAGCCACCCCGGGTTGAATTACTACATAGCGTTCATAATAGATGATGGATTCCAATTTTTTTGTGGGCAATCCTAACAAATATCCTATTTTGCTAGGGAGAGAACGGAAATACCAAATATGTGCTACGGGCACCACAAGGTTGATGTGTCCCATGCGTTCTCTTCTAACCTTTTTTTCTGTAACTTCTACCCCACAAACATCACAAACAATTCCCTTGTAGCGAATTCTTTTGTATTTACCGCAATGACATTCATAATCTTTTACCGGTCCAAAAATTCTGTCACAGAAAAGACCATCCCTTTCCGGTTTGAATGTCCGGTAATTGATAGTTTCCGGTTTTGTTACTTCTCCATAAGATTGATCTAAGATATGCTCCGGAGAAGCCAAACTTATGGTAACTTTCGTAAAGTTACTTTTTGTTTTTGAATCACGTTTTATTGCCATGTTGATCTAAAATTTTATCATTAATTAATTTATTCCAATGTAATATTCAGAGCCAAACCTTTTAGCTCATGAAGCAATACGTTGAAAGATTCGGGAATTCCCGGAGTAGGTAAGTTGTCACCCTTTACAATTGCTTCATAGGCCTTAGCTCTTCCAATTACATCATCTGATTTTATGGTTAACAATTCTTGAAGGATGTTTGCTGCTCCAAATGCTTCGATAGCCCAAACCTCCATTTCTCCAAATCTTTGACCACCAAATTGGGCTTTTCCACCCAGAGGTTGTTGAGTGATAAGTGAGTAAGGTCCAATTGAACGGGCGTGCATTTTATCGTCAACCATATGGATCAATTTAAGCATATAAATTGTACCGACCGTGGCCGGTTGGTCAAATCTTTCTCCCGTGCCACCATCATACAGATATGTTTTACCGTTTTCCGGAAGTCCTGCTTTCTTGGTCCATTCATTGATCTGATCCAATGTGGCACCGTCAAAAATAGGAGTGGAGAATTTCACACCTAATTTGGCACCGGCATCACCAAGAATGGTTTCATAGATTTGTCCGAGGTTCATCCTCGAAGGCACACCCAATGGATTGAGTACAATATCCACAGGAGTACCATCTTCGAGAAATGGCATGTCTTCTACCCGTACAATTTTGGCGACTATACCTTTATTTCCATGGCGTCCGGCCATTTTATCTCCCACTTTTAATTTACGTTTTTGGGCAATGTATACTTTAGCCAATTTGATAATTCCTTGTGGCAATTCATCGCCTACTTGAATGTTGTATTTTTTACGTTTGTATGCACCTAAAATTTCAGCATATTTTAAACGGTAATTATGCAAAATTTTGCCGATTAATTCAAGTTCTTTTTCGTCTTTTGACCAATTTTCGGGGTTGAGTATTGTAAAGTCCTTTATTTTTTCTAATACTTTGGCAGTTATTTTTGTACCCTTTGGAATGATCACTTCATTGTAGAAGTTAGTGACATCATTAGGTACGGTTTTCCCTTCCAGTAAAGCAAGGATTTTTTCAATCAATACTTTTTTCAGTTCTGCTTCCTGCTTGTTGAATTCCTGGTCAAGTTTTTCGAGAATGATTTTTTCTTCTTGTTTTGCTTTTTTATCTTTAAGAGCTTTTGAAAATAGTTTTTTGTCGATAACAGTTCCGGTTACAGCCGGGGGCACTTTTAAAGAAGCGTCTTTGACATCTCCGGCTTTATCGCCGAATATAGCCCTTAACAACTTTTCTTCAGGCGTAGGATCAGATTCACCTTTAGGGGTGATTTTACCGATGAGAATATCTCCTTCTTTTACTTCTGCACCGATGCGTATCAAACCATTTTCATCCAAATCTTTAGTGGCTTCTTCGCTCACATTGGGTATATCGGGAGTTAATTCTTCCATTCCACGTTTTGTGTCTCTTACTTCCAAAGAATATTCGTCTATGTGAATGGAGGTGAATAAATCTTCACGGACAACTCTTTCTGATATCACTATAGCATCCTCAAAGTTATAACCTTTCCAGGGCATGAAAGCTACACGAAGGTTTCTTCCAAGAGCCAATTCACCTTTTTCAGTTGCAAATCCTTCACATAATACCTGACCCTTGGTCACTCTTTCACCTTTTTTTACGATAGGTTTAAGATTGATACATGTGCTTTGGTTGGTACGTTTGAATTTTGGGAGCTTATAAGTTACGACATTTCCTTCAAAAGAAACTAATTCTTCTTCGGGTGTAAATTTATAACGTATAACAATTTCGTTGGCATCAACATATTCTACAATGCCATCGGCTTGAGCATAAATCAATAAACGGGAATCTCTGGCAACAGCCTCTTCTAAACCTGTGCCGACTATTGGTGCTTCGGGGCGAATGAGAGGAACGGCCTGGCGTTGCATGTTTGATCCCATCAACGCACGGTTGGCATCATCATGCTCAAGAAAAGGAATGAGTGATGCCGCGATTGAGGCGATTTGATTAGGTGCAACGTCCATTAATGTTAGATTTTCGGGCTCTACAACGGGGAAATCGCCTTCATATCTTGCTTTAACTTTATCTGTAAGGAAATTTCCGTCTTTATCGATTTTTGCATTTGCTTGAGCGATGGTTTGTTTGTCTTCTTCTTCAGCCGTAAGGTAAATGGGCGGTTCGTTCAAAAGTACCCGGCCATTTTCTACAATGCGGTATGGTGTTTCGATAAATCCTAAACGGTTAATTTTAGCATACACACACAGTGATGAAATCAGTCCGATATTTGGTCCTTCGGGTGTTTCAATTGGGCATAAACGACCATAGTGAGTATAATGAACGTCACGAACTTCGAAACCGGCTCTTTCTCTTGTCAATCCACCGGGGCCCAGGGCAGAAATTCTTCTTTTGTGCGTCATTTCTGCAAGTGGGTTGGTCTGATCCATAAACTGGGAAAGCTGGTTGGTACCAAAAAATGAGTTGATAACAGATGCAAGAGTTTTGGAGTTAATTAAATCGGTGGGAGTAAATACTTCATTGTCTCTAACATTCATTCTCTCACGAATGGTTTTGGCCATTCTTGCAAGTCCAACGCCAAATTGGGCATACAATTGTTCGCCTACGGTTCTTACCCTCCGGTTGCTGAGGTGGTCAATATCGTCCATCTCAGCTTTTGTATTGATCAAATCAATTAGGTGCTTGATAATGGAAATTATATCCTCTTTGGTCAATGTTCTTTGTTCTATGGGGAGATTGAGACCTAATTTTTTGTTGATTTTATATCTTCCAACTTCTCCAAGATCATAACGTTGTTCAGAAAAGAATAATTTATCGATAATACCTCTGGCTGTTTCGTCATCTGGTGGTTCGGCGTTTCTTAATTGGCGGTAAATATATTGAACTGCTTCTTTTTCAGTATTTGTAGGGTCTTTTTGGAGTGTGTTGTAAATTATTTCATATTTCTGTGCGGTTTCATCGTCTTTGTGCAACAATATGGTTTGCACTCCCGACTCCAAAATCAAATCAATATGTTCTTCTTCAAGAATTGTTTCCCTTTCAAGAATAATTTTACTTCTTTCCACGGAAACCACTTCGGCGGTATCTTCGTCTACAAAATCTTCAAACCAGGTTTGAACAACACGGGCAGCTAATTTTCTGCCTATACAATTTTTAAGATTTTTTTTGTTGACTTTTACTTCTTCAGCCAGATTGAATATCTCTAAAATATCACGGTCTGTTTCAAAGCCAATGGCTCTTAGTAATGTTGTTACGGGTAATTTTTTCTTTCTGTCTATATATGCATATAATACGTTGTTGATATCTGTAGTAAATTCCATCCACGCGCCTTTGAAGGGAATAACACGGGCAGAATATAATATTGTTCCATTTGCATGACGGCTATTTCCAAAAAACACACCGGGCGATCTGTGAAGTTGAGAAACAATTACTCTTTCGGCGCCATTTATGATAAAGCTCCCCCTGGGGGTCATATATGGAATTGTTCCAAGATAAACATCTTGTACGATAGTTTCGAAATCTTCATGTTCGGGGTCTGTACAATATAGTTTTAATTTTGCCTTAAGAGGGACGCCATAAGTCAAACCTCTTTCTATGCATTCTTCAATTGAATATCTGGGTGGATCGATATAATAATCCAGGAATTCCAATACGAATAGATTTCTGCTGTCGGTAATGGGAAAATTTTCATTAAAAACTTTAAAAAGTCCTTCCAGGTGCCTGTTTTCAGGCGTTGTTTCCACTTGGAAGAAATCCTTAAAGGATTGTAATTGTATTTCTAAGAAATCAGGATATTCAAGTTGATTAACTGTTGTTGAAAAACTTATTCTCTTTGATGAATTTTTGGAAACTTGAGCGTTTGCCATGAAGGTAAATTTTAAATTATTAAATTAAAACAAAACAAGTTTAAGCCCGGCAAAAGTATATTTTGCGGGCTTAAACTTAAAAAAATTTTTTTGAAGCTTATTTAATTTCAACTTCAGCTCCGGCTTCTTCCAATTGTTTTTTGATGCTTTCAGCTTCTTCTTTGCTAACACCTTCTTTAACAGGTTTGGGTGCACCGTCAACAAGATCTTTGGCTTCTTTTAGTCCAAGACCTGTAATTTCTTTAACGATTTTAACCACACCTAATTTTGCAGCGCCGCCACTTTTAAGAATCACATCAAAAGAAGTTTTTTCAGCTTCGCCACCACCTGCAGCACCGCCGGCTCCCGGAGCAGCTACAGCCACTGCAGCAGCAGCAGGCTCAATACCGTATTCATTTTTCAAAATTTCTGCCAATTCGTTAACTTCTTTAACTGTTAAGTTAACTAATTGTTCTGCTAATTGTTTTACGTCTGCCATTGTTTTATTTTTTTAATGGTTATACAATTTTTTAATTATTTCTTTCTTGCAATGTTTTTACTATTCCGCCAATAGTATGTTTAGAAGATAACAATGCCGAAAGTACATTTTTGGCGGGTGATTGAAGCAACAACACAATATCTCCGATAAGTTCTTCTCTCGATTTGAGATTTGCCAATGTTTCCAATTGCTCGTCTCCTGCATACACAGATTCTTCGATCCAAGCTGCTTTTAGTACAGGTTTGGGAAGAGATTTGCGCATTTCTTTGATGATTCGGGCAGGAGTATTGGCTGTTTCTGAAACCATGATTGAAGTATTGCCTTTGAGGTAAGGATACAATGCTTCGTAGGTGCCATTGAATTTTTCCATGGCTTTTTGAAGCAAAGTGTTTTTGACAACTCTCAATTTTACTCCTTTCTCATGGCATGCCTTACGGAGCTTGTGTGTAGATTCTGCATCCAATCCTTCAATATCAGCCAAATAAATTACCTTGGTATTTTTTAACACCTCGGTAAATTCGGCAATCAATTGATTTTTTTCTTCTCTATTCATAATTTTCTTTTTTTAAAACCGGTTTTTAGGTGCTGGAAGCATTAGGCGATGCTTTTAACATCTACCTTAACACCCGGGCTCATGGTACTTGCCAATGTGACATTTTTGATATAAGTACCTTTGGCCGCTGCCGGTTTTAGTTTTATAATGGTTTGTAACAGCTCCTTAGCATTTTCTGCAAGCTTTTCAGGTTCAAAAGAAACCTTTCCGATGCTTGCATGGATAATACCATACTTATCGACTTTGAAATCGATTTTTCCGGCTTTAATGTCTCGAATAGCTTTGCCCACTTCCATTGTAACCGTGCCCGATTTTGGGTTGGGCATTAATCCTCTTGGGCCTAAAATTTTACCTAAAGCACCAATTTTACCCATCACGGCAGGCATTGTTACGATTACATCAAAGTCGGTCCATCCATTTTTGATTTTTTCAATATATTCATCCAATCCTACATAATCAGCGCCTGCTTCTTTTGCTTCCTTTTCTTTATCGGGAGTCACCAGTGCCAATACTGTAACTTTTTTCCCAACTCCGTGAGGCAAAGCAACGGTGCCTCTAACCATCTGATTGGATTTTTTAGGATCAACTCCTAAATTGACATGTATATCTACAGAGGCATCAAATTTTGTAGTGGTGATGTCTTTCACTATTTTTACCGCTTCTTCTAATGAATATCTTTTTTCAGGGTCAAACTTGGATAATGCCAGTTTTTGATTTTTAGTTAACTTTCCCATAATTTTTTAGTTTTTAAAAGGTGCTTCTCCAGAAATTGTAACTCCCATGCTTCTGGCAGTACCGGCCACCATTTTCATGGCTGATTCCAAAGTGAAGCAATTCATATCAACCATTTTTTCTTCTGCTATTTGCTTAACCTGTTCCCAGGTAAGTGATCCAACTTTTTTTCTGTTGGGTTCAGAAGATCCCGATTTGAGTTTGAGCATTTCTTTAATGGTCACGCTTACAGGCGGTTGTTTAACAACAAAATCAAATGATTTGTCAGAATAAACGGTTATCACTACAGGCAATAGTTTACCCATTTTATCTTGTGTACGGGCATTGAATTGCTTGCAAAACTCCATGATATTTACACCCTTGGCACCCAAAGCCGGACCAACAGGCGGCGAAGGATTGGCTTGCCCTCCTTTAACCTGCAATTTAATAATTCCTGTGATTTCTTTTGCCATAATATTAGTGTTTAATTTATTTTATTGCTCTCTTTCGACTTGTAAAAAACTCAATTCAATAGGTTGCTTTCTTCCAAATATTTTAACCATCACTTCAAGCTTCTTCTTATCCTCCATAATTTTCTCAACCGTCCCAACAAATCCATTAAATGGTCCATCAATGATTTTGACAAGTTCACCTACTTGGAATGGAACAAATACATCAGCTTCGCTTTCGTTCAACTCATCTACTTTTCCTAAAATTCTATTCACTTCTTGTGGCCTGAGAGGTAGAGGATCGCCACCTTTTTCTGCACCTAAAAATCCAATAACACCATTGATATTTTTCAATATATGAGGTACTTCTCCTACCAATTCAGCTTCTATAAGAATATATCCCGGGAAATAACTTCTTTCTTTAGTTACTTTTTTACCACCTTTTATTTGCAATACTTTTTCGGTAGGAATTAATACCTGGGATACATAATTTTGTAAGTTATTGCGGATGATTTCATCTTCAATGGCTTGTTTCACTTTTTTTTCTTTGCCACTGATTGCTCTCAGCACGTACCATTTTTTATTTGAGGTTGTAGTTGTCATTGTTTTGGCCACTTTAAAATATACTATAAATAAATTCCATCAGATTTTTGGATGCTAAATCCATTACTGCGACAATCAAAGCTATAATCACTGAAGCTATCAAAACTACTATAGCGCTGCTTTGAAGTTCTGTCCATGTAGGCCATGATACTTTATTTACCAATTCATCATAGGCCTCATTGATATATTTTCCAATCTTTGACATTATTTTTGTCTTTAGCACGGGTGGAGTGGCTCGAACACCCAACCTGCGGTTTTGGAGACCGCTGCTCTACCAATTGAGCTACACCCGTTTCATCTCAAAAACACCGAAAGGTATCCGCCCAAGAGGACGAACACCTTCGGTGTATGCCTTTATTAATTATTGTATAATTTCAGTTATTTGACCAGCACCCACGGTTCTTCCACCTTCACGGATTGCAAATCTCAAACCTTTATTCAAAGCAACTGGCACAATCAACTTAACTCTGATAGTCAGATTGTCGCCGGGCATTGCCATTTCACGACCATCTTCCAAATAAATTTCACCGGTAACGTCTGTGGTTCTTAAATAGAATTGAGGACGATATTTATTTTGGAATGGAGTGTGACGACCACCTTCTTCTTTTTTCAATACATACACTTCAGCTTTGAATTCTGTATGAGGTGTGATGGTACCGGGTTTTGCAATTACCATACCTCTCCAGATGTCTTTTTTCTCGATACCACGCAACAACAAACCAACGTTGTCACCGGCCTCTCCTCTGTCCAAAATTTTACGGAACATTTCCACTCCGGTAACCGTACTCTTCATGCTTTGTTCTCTCATTCCTACGATCTCAACCTCTTCACCCACGGTAATAACACCTGTTTCAATTCTACCGGTAGCTACGGTACCACGACCTGTGATGGTGAATACATCCTCAACAGGCATCAAGAAGGGCTTGTCAATGTCGCGGGGAGGAATTGGTATCCAGTTATCCACTGCATCCATCAATTCCTCAACAGTTTTAACCCATTTTTCTTCACCGTTTAATGCACCAAGTGCAGAACCTCTGATGATTGGCGTGTTGTCTCCGTCAAATTCATAGAAATTCAATAACTCTCTGATTTCCATTTCAACAAGGTCGAGCAATTCAGGGTCGTCAACCATGTCTACTTTGTTCATAAAAACAACAATTTTAGGTACGCCAACCTGACGAGCCAAAAGGATGTGCTCTCTGGTTTGAGGCATAGGACCATCAGTGGCAGCAACCACCAAAATTGCACCGTCCATCTGAGCTGCACCGGTAACCATGTTTTTCACATAGTCAGCGTGTCCGGGACAGTCAACGTGTGCATAGTGACGGTTTTTTGTTTCATACTCCACATGAGAGGTGTTGATGGTGATACCTCTTTCCTTTTCCTCCGGAGCATTGTCAATACTGGAGAAATCTCTTTCTTGTGCTAAACCATGTTTAGCCAATACTTTAGTAATAGCCGCAGTCAAAGTAGTTTTACCATGGTCAACGTGACCAATGGTTCCAATGTTAACGTGCGGCTTGGTTCTTTGAAAAGTTTCCTTTGCCATTTTTGTTTGTTTTTTTAGTTGTTTGAAATTAAGTTTATTGCTTCGAGCCAATGACGGGACTTGAACCCGTGACCCCTTCCTTACCATGGAAGTGCTCTACCAGCTGAGCTACATCGGCTTCTTCTACGAGCGGGAGACGGGATTCGAACCCGCGACCCTCAGCTTGGAAGGCTGATGCTCTAGCCAACTGAGCTACTCCCGCAGAATTTTGGTGGGGAGAGCAGGATTCGAACCTACGAAGGCATACGCCAACAGATTTACAGTCTGTCCCCGTTGACCGCTTGGGTATCTCCCCATCTTTTAATATTCACGAGCCGGTGGAGGGAATCGAACCCCCGACCCGCTGATTACAAATCAGCTGCTCTGGCCAGCTGAGCTACACCGGCGATTTAAAGAACGTTTTTCAATTTTAGGGCTGCAAATGTATGAAATTGTTTCATTATTTACAAAAATTATTTGAAAAAATTATTATCTATTTTGTGAAAAATTTTAATTTTTTACAATAAAATAGTTAAGACGTTGAAATACAATTAATTTTGTTTTTCGGACGTTTAAATTTATTTTGATATTTATTTTTATGAATTATTTAGGTCATTTTTATTTGTCTTTTCTTCTCGATAATAATCCGTTATTTACTACCGGTGTCTTTATGGCTGATGATATTAAAGGGAAAAAAATTCTGGACAATTTTCCGGAGAAAATTAGGGATGGAATAATTTTTCACCGAATTTGTGATACTTACATTGACAATCATTCTATGACAAACGAAGCATTGGAAACTTTGAGGCCAATTTTATCCAAATGGGCGCCGGTGGCTATTGATATTTATTGGGATCATTTTTTGGCCAGTAATTTTTCTTTTTTAACCGGTTTAAATTTAACATCTTTCTCTAAAGATAGATTGAATCATGTTTTAGAAAACTTTAGTTTTTTACCATTAGTTTCAAAAAAACGCTGGTTTTATTTATATTCTGAAAATTTGCCGGTCGCTTATGCAGATTTGACAATGATGGAAATGGTTTTTAAAAGAATGCACAAAAGAATAAAATTGGATAACAAACTAAATTTGGCCTATGAGGTTTTAATGGAAAATTATGAATTTTTAGAAAATTTGTCTTTGGAGTTTTGGAAATCATCAATAGATTATTTTTTGGGGAAATAATTTTTAAATCGCATTTTCCAAACTCCTATAAGCGCTTCTTTGAATATTGCTTTAGACATTTTTGATTGTCCTTGATTGCGGTCTTTGAATGTTATGGGAATTTCTTTTATTTTAAATCCCAATTTCAAGGCATAATATTTCATTTCTATTTGAAATGCGTATCCATTAAACTGTATCAAGTCAAGATCCATGGTTTCCAATACTTTCCGACGATAGCATTTAAATCCCGATGTGGTATCTTGTATGTTGATCCATAATATCATTCTTACATACACCGAGGCGAAATAAGACATGAGAATTCTGCCGAAGGGCCAATTTTCCACTTTTCCTTCTTTCACATATCTTGATCCGATAGCTATGTCATAACCATCCTCACAAGCTTTTAAAAGTCTGGGCAGGTCATTGGGATCATGAGAGAAATCGGCATCCATTTCAAAAATGTATTCATATTGATGCTTTAAAGCCCATTTGAATCCGCTGATGTATGCCCTTCCTAATCCTTTTTTATTGGGACGTTCCAACAAATGCAATTTGCCGGTATATTTTTTTTGCAATTCTTTGACTATCTCTGCTGTTTTATCGGGTGAATTGTCATCAACAATCAAAATATGAAAATTGCCGGGTAATTGAAAAACAGCGTCTATAATGGGAGCAATGTTTTCTTTCTCGTTATATGTAGGAATGATAACTAATGAATTTCCCATGTATGTTTAATTGGGGGCATAAAAATAGAAAAATACTGAATAAAAGAAATGAATTTACAATTATTTGTGCATGGAGTATTGTCGGGAGCCGTCAATAATTTCTTGTACCACTGAAGGGTCTAACAAAGTGGAAGTATCTCCGAGATTGTTGAAATCCCGTTCGGCAATCTTTCTCAAAATCCTTCTCATGATTTTGCCGCTTCGTGTTTTTGGTAGTCCACTAACAAATTGAATTATATCGGGTTTGGCGATAGGGCCAATAACTTTGCTTACCAATTCTATAATTTCATTGCGAATTTTTTCTTGTTCTGTTTTTTGGTGTTGATCCAAAATACAGAATGCATAGATTCCTTGCCCTTTTACAGGATGAGGGAAACCTACCACGGCGCTTTCAATAACAAGGGGATGTTCGTCAATGGCATTTTCTACTTCAGCCGTTCCAATACGATGTCCCGAAACATTGATCACGTCGTCAACACGTCCGATAATTCGGTAATAGCCATTTTTTTCGCGTTTGGCTCCATCACCTGTAAAATACTTGCCGGGATAGGTTGAAAAATAAGTTTGTCTGCATCTTTCATGATCTCCCCATGTGCTCCGGATCATGCCCGGCCAGGGAAATTTGATGCATAAATTTCCTTCTGCTTCCGGTTCTGTAATTTCGTTTCCTGAGGAATCTACCAATACTGGTTGTACACCCGGTAAAGGTAATGTGGCATAAGATGGTTTCTCCGGAGTAATGCCTGCGAGAGGTGAGATCATAATTCCGCCGGTTTCAGTTTGCCACCAGGTGTCTACTATGGGGCATCTTTTCTTTCCTATATGTTCATGGTACCAATGCCATGCTTCTTCATTAATAGGCTCACCAACCGTGCCTAAAACTCTTAAAGATGATAAATCGTAGGGCTTAATAAATTCCGTTCCATGCGCCATAAGTGACCTAATGGCTGTAGGGGCTGTATAAAATATGTTGACTTGATGTTTGTCAACAATCTGCCAAAATCTACCCGGGTCGGGCCAGGTTGGAATTCCTTCAAACATCAATACTTTTGCTCCGGCCAATAATGGACCGTACACAAGATAGGTGTGACCCGTGATCCAACCTATATCTGCAGTACAGAAAAATATTTCACCCGGTTTGTATTGAAAGACATTACGAAATGTAAATTCGGCCCATACCATATAACCACCGCAATGATGTTCTACACCTTTGGGTTTTCCGGTAGACCCGGAGGTGTATAAAATAAACAATGGATCTTCGCTGTCCATTATTTCAGCAGGACATTCGTTTTTTTGTTTGTCTATCAACTCGTTCCAAATAATATCCCTATGAGGGGTAATTTTTACTTTAGAGGTATCATCTCTTAATAAAACAAGGCATTGTTTTACGTCCGGGCAATTTTCCAAGGCCTCGTCCATAATGGATTTTAAGCATAAGGTTTTATTTCCTCTGTATAACCAATCGGAAGTAATTACCAAACGGCATCCGGAATCGTTTATTCTATCGGCAAGTGATCTTGCACTAAATCCTGCAAAAACTACAGAATGTATGGCGCCGATTCGTGCACAAGCCAAAACTGCAAATACCAGCTCAGGTATCATTGGCAAATAAATACACACACGGTCTCCTTTTTGCACTCCGAGTTGCTTGAGTAAATTGGCAGTTTTGTTCACTTCATGAAATAGTTCTTGATATGTATATGTCTTAAACGGAGATGAAGGATCATTGGGTTCCCAAATCAATGCAATGTCATGGGCTTTATCCTTTAAATGCCTGTCAAGACAATTTTCGGTAATGTTTAATTTTCCGTTGATAAACCATTCTATTTTCGGGGTGTTAAATTCCCATTCCAGAACTTTATCCCATTTTTTTCGCCAGATAAATGAGGAGGCAATTTCATTCCAAAATTTCTCAGGATTTTCAATGCTTTCTTGATACATCTTATGATATTCTTCCATGCTTCCTGCAACTTTCATCATAATCGGAATTTTTTTAAGTTATTATTCTTATTTTTTTACAATAATTCTTTCTGTTTTTTGGAAAAAATCATTTTTTAGAATGAGCAGGTATGTCCCATCTTCAATTTGAGCCAGGTCAAGATTTTCAATAATTTGTCCATTGTTGGCTTGCAAGGTTTTTTCAAATATCACACGTCCGGTCAGGTCTACAATTACGCAGTTGACCGGTAGGTTCATATTACCTGAAAGTTCTATGGTAAAATAACCATTATTGGGATTTGGATAAACTTTAAAATGTTGATATGGATTTTCGGCAATTGCATTTGGAGGTGCATTAAACAAAACCGTATCAGAGGAATTGGAACAACCAAATGAATCGGTTGCAATGATGTGATAATAACCGGTGGTTGTGATATTGATAGAGTTGCCTGTTGCTCCGGTTATCGGATTGCCATTGAGATACCATTGTAAAGCATAACCGGTGAGGTTACAATTTAAAGTATTTCCAATAAGCCAGAAATTTGGTTTGGGAGGTAAAGGTAGGAAGTTGACGGTAATGGTTGGCGAAATTGTGTCGCATCCATATACATTCTCAATTTTTACGAAGTAATTTCCCGGAAAATGTACATAAATAAAAGAATCTGTGGCATTATAGATCAAACCGGAATCGTTATACCATTGATAGTTATATCCACCGGGCACAAAAAGCATGATGGAATCGTTTTCGCAAACAGTGTCATTAGGCAGGGCTGTAATCTGAAGAGCAGGAGGTTTAGGATATACAACCACGGTGTCGGTGTCTGAAATGGTATTAATTGCCTGTGTGCCTATAGTGAAAGTTCCACTTGCACCCCCGCCACTAAGGTTATATGTACCTGTGGTTGTGAAGTTCAAAATAAAATTTCCTAAATTATCGTCGGGTGAAATGTTGTCTACATCCCAAAATTGAATAATATAAGGACCGTTTTGAAGTAAAATATTGAGGTTGTTCCACGTGCCGGTCATAGAGTTGCTAATTTCGTTTGAAGTGTAAACAACATTGGATGTGTTGTCGAGGAGCTTAAAAATCAGGTCAGGATTTCCTGTGCAGTTTCCAAAAAAACTTGGTTCTTCCACGTCTCCACACCAATTAGTATTACTCCCAACATTGAAAGTGACATCGGTAAGTGTGTAAGCAGAGATAGTGGTTGTATTGTAAACAACATAATTTCCGGGAGTAGTATAAGTAACGGGCGGTGGATTTTCCAGCGTGCTGGTGGAGTTATTGCCAAAATCCCAATAATAACTATACAGAGGATTGCCATTGCCGGCAACAACCGGAGAAAAAGTGGTGGTCAATGGAGCACAACCTACCGGGTTTGAGATAGTAAAAGCGCTGTTACCGGAAGGATTGGGATAAATGGTGATATACATTTGTGTAGATTCGTTTTGGGTCGTTTGTCCTCCGATAGATTGAGGCGTAACAGTGACTTGAAAGAAAATGGTAACAGTATAGAAGCCGGGAATCATTGGCGTACCACATAATTTTGCACATCCTCTTTCATTACCGGGTGAAGGATTGTAAGTGTTATTGGCACTGTTTGTTTGCCAATTGAGCCCCATAGGCAATCCCGTTACATTTAAAATTTTCAATTCATCAAGGTGTACCATCTGGGTCACAGGACTTGTTACCTGGAAATATTCAGGCATGTAAAAAGTAACATCCTGGTCATAATAAATGCCTACCGTGCCGGGTGGCATCGTATCAGCAGGACATGTGCCGGGAAAAGCAGGTACAATGGTGCAATTGGTGTCAATTTGACAACCGGGACATTGAGATTTTAAGTAATTTGTAAAAACAAAGAATATTAAGATAAGGGGAGTACTTTTATTGAACATAGATTTAAATTTTTCATAAAATTAAAAAAATGTTTAAAAAAAATAAAAAAAATTCTAAAGTTGTCATTAATATTACGTTTTGTAAATGTTTAAAGCAATATTATGGACAATAAAGAATTGGCAAAGTTGTTTGAAAATTATGCTGTAATGTTAACATTACTTAATGAAAACCCTTTTAAAATAAGAGCATTTGAGAATGCTGCGGCAATTATTGAAAGATTGGATAAAGATTGGAAAACTTTGTCATCTGATGAATGGAAGAAAATAAAGGGCATAGGTAAGGGTATTGCTGAAGTTATGAAACAAATCAATGATAAAAAAACTTGGAAGGACTATGAAGAGATTACCGGAAAAATTCCGGGTGGTGTTCTGGAAATGGTAGATATTCGTGGAATTGGAACGCAAACGGTAAAAAAACTGTGGAAAGAATTGGGTATTTCTTCACCGGGCGAACTTCTATATGCCTGCATTGAGAACCGTTTAAACAATTTGCCGGGTTTTGGACCTAAAAAACAAGAAAAGATCAAAAGTGCCGTTGAGTTTTATTTAAAAAATAAAGATAAAACACTTTTTGCCACGATATATCCGTTAGCAGAAAGTTTTTTGGAAAATTTACAAAAAAAATACCCTGACGAAAAATTTGCCTGGACAGGAGAATATCGCAGAAAATGCGAAATTATTGAAAAGTTACAATTATTGTCTACTCTGGATAGCCCCGGCGAATATAAAGGTTTTAAAATAAATGGAATAGAGTTAGAATGGATTGTTACTCAAAAAAAACATTGGACCTACAATCTGTTTGTTTCATCAGCCCATCGTTTACATATTAAAAGAATTGGCGAAATAAATCAAGATGTAAATGATGAAGCAACCATTTACCTGAAAAATAATTTGCCTTATATCATTCCCGAAATGCGGGAAGGCCTGAAAGAGTTTGATTGGGCAGAAAAATTTACAAATGATCAATTAGTAGATTATAAAGATATTAAAGGGGTAATACATTGTCATAGCAAATATAGCGATGGTCAGCATACCATCCGTGAAATGGCAGAGAAAACCATTTCATTGGGCTTTGAATACCTTGTAATAACAGACCACTCCCAATCGGCCTTTTATGCCAATGGGCTTAACCCTGAACGAGTGTTATTACAGCACCTTGAAATAGATGATTTAAATAAAACTTATGAAAACTTCAAGATATTTAAAGGTATAGAATCAGATATTTTGCCGGATGGATCATTGGATTATGATGAAAATATATTGAAAAAATTTGATTTGGTGATAGCATCAGTACATTCAAAAATTAACATGACCAAACAAGAAGCCACAAAAAGGCTCATCAAGGCGATAGAAAATCCCTACACAAAAATTTTGGGTCATCCCACAGGCCGGCTGTTGTTGACTCGCGAAGGTTATTCTTTGGATTGGCCGAAAGTATTGGATGCCTGCAGGGCGAATAATGTAGCGATAGAATTAAATGCCAATCCTCATCGACTGGATATTGATTGGCGGTTGATATATGATTGTTTGGAAAAAGGTTTGATGATTTCTATCAATCCCGATGCCCATAATATAGATGAAATTGAAAATATTCAATACGGAGTATGGGTGGCAAGAAAAGGTGGACTCGTAAAAAGTCACACACTAAATTGTTTAACTTTACCACAATTTTATCATTGGATCAAAAAATATTGAATTGGTATGCAAATAATTAATTCATTTTTTTCCTGGTTGTTTAAGAAAAGGATGCATCAAATAGATCTGTTTTTAAAGTATCCTATTGAGGTACAGGAAGAGACCCTGCTGAAATTGCTTTCTACGGCCGAAAAAACAGAGTATGGGGCAAAATACAAGTTTGCCGGGATTAAAAATCGAAGACAATTTAGCGAACAAGTGCCGTTAATGGATTATGAAATACTTAAGCCATATGTGATTAGAATGAAACACGGAGAAAAAGATCTGACCTGGCCGGGTGAAGTTAAGTGGTTTGCCAAATCATCGGGAACTACCTCCGATAAGAGCAAATTTATTCCTGTAACCCGTGAATCTCTCGAAGAGTGCCATTTTAAAGGAGGTAAAGACATGATAACCATATATTGTCAAAACCAGGAAAATACCGGTATATTCACCGGAAAATCATTGGTGATTGGGGGGAGCAGGCAGATCAATCAATTCAACACAAATTCTTATTATGGAGACCTTTCTGCCATAATTATAAAGAATCTTCCTTTTTGGGCCGATTTGATGAAAACCCCCGACCAGGAGATAGCTTTGATGGAAAATTGGGAAGAAAAAGTTGATAAAATAGCCCGGGCTACGATAAATGACAATGTGACCAACATCACCGGTGTGCCTTCCTGGACAATGATTGTATTGAAAAGAATATTGGAGTTATCCGGTAAAACTCATATAAAGGAAGTTTGGCCAAATCTTGAAGTTTTTTTTCATGGCGGCGTAAATTTTGATCCATACAGAAATCAATACAATGTTTTAATACCCGGTCCAATGAATTATTTGGAACTATATAATGCTTCTGAGGGCTTTTTTGGTATTCAAAACGATTTGTCGAAGAATGAAATGTTGTTGATGCTTGATTATGGCATTTATTATGAATTTATACCTTCAACAGAATGGGATAAGGAAAATCCTGAAACAATGCTGCTTGAAGATGTGAGCACAGGAGAAAATTACGAATTGGTCATTTCTACCAATGGAGGTTTATGGCGTTACAGAATAGGTGATACCATCCAATTTACTTCTACCAATCCGTTTAAGTTTATTATCAGCGGAAGAACAAAAAATTATATCAATGTCTTTGGAGAGGAATTGATGGTCCACAATGCTGAAAAAGCCATCGAAATCGCTTGCCTTAAAACGAATTCAATAGTAAATGAGTTTACGGCCGGTCCGGTATATTTGCAATCCGGTCAATCAGGTGCTCACGAATGGATTATAGAGTTTGAAAAAGCTCCTGAAAATATTGATGTTTTTGCAGAAATACTCGACAATGCATTGAAGTCATTGAACTCTGATTATGAAGCTAAAAGAGTAGGGGATTTTATCTTAAAAAAACCCATAATCAGAGTGGCACCAAAAAATACCTTTTATCGCTGGATGAAAGAAAGAGGCAAACTCGGAGGGCAAAATAAGGTTCCTAAGTTATTTAACAATAGAAAATATCTCGATGAAATCAACCGGATGCTACAAACATAAATATTTATCGTTTCTTGTCTGTATATCCTTTATTTTTTCAGGTTATGCTCAAAAAGCACCCGAACCAAACTTTTTGTTTTCTATCCGTGATACTTTATTTACAACCGACCATCAAGAAAATATTTATTTGTTTGGTGAAAATTATGTGAAAAAACTATCTTCAAGGGGCGATATTTTATTTACATACAGCAACAAACAGTTTGGAAAAATTTCTTCGGTTGATGCCGCAAACCCATATAAAATTTTGATTTTCTCGCAGGATCAACAAAAAGTTATAATTCTGGATAATACGCTTTCCCCAAAATCGGATGTAATTGATTTGCAGTGGATGGGATATAATAATATTACCGCTGTGTGTATCTCGTTTATCAAAAGTTTTTGGATATATGATGCTCAATCGGGACAATTGGTTTTACTCGACGACCAATTGCAGAAAGTGACAGAAACCGTAAATTTAAAAAGCTTTGCAGGTCTTTATTGTGATAATCCTCAATTGCAAGAAACAAATAATCTGTTATTTGTAAGATGTGGTCCTCAATTGTTGATTTTTGACCAGTTTGGTGTATTGGTCAAAAAAATCCAATTACCGGAACCTGTTGATGAAGGACGTTCGTTTGATCAAGTTTATTATTACTTGCATAACAATAATTTTTGCGTTTATGATATAAATAAATTACATAACCAATGCATTTTCACAGTTCCCAAATACGATGCTGTCCGTATAGAAAAAAACTCTTTATATTTTTTAATCAAAAACAAAGGTTTATATAAATTAGATTTTAAATTTTGAAAGTGAAAAGTTTACAATCGTCAAATTATGGCAAAAAGCAAAAATTTAATATAGGCAAACTAACCCGGACCTTATCTAAGAATTTCAAGATAACCTTTTAAAACAGGTTGGTCATTTCTTTTGATTATATAGTAGTATGTTCCGGTGGGCAAAGGTTTGCCCTCGTTTGTTTCACCTTTGAATGAATTGGATGCATTATCGTAGTTATTTGTGGACCATACCTGCACTCCCCATCGGTTAAAGATTTCCACTATCACATCATTAAATAAATCTATTCCGTCAATATGCCAATAATCATTGACACCATCACCGTTAGGACTAAAAGACGTGTATATATTAAGAACACAAGCAGTTTCGTCTAAAACAGAGACCGGTATTTCAATAGTGCGCTTGCATTGAGATTTGTAAATATGAAGTATTAAAAGCGTATCGTTGGTAGCGGTAAATGTTATTGGATTATCATTGGATGAATTGTTATATCCCCAAGCAATGCTGTCGGCATCGGTGTTGACTAATATGGAAACTTCCTTGTTTTTACAAACAGTAGTATCACCACTGTAATTTGCGTCGGGTAGAGGATAGAATGGTAAAATGTAAGAAAATTTTGTTTCGCAACCATTGGTATTTTTCAAAATTATGACACAATTAGAATCGTTGGCGTATTCATTGTTTGAAATCACAAATGTTCCTGTTTGGTTGACTTAAGCTGTTGTTGGAATATGTGATTATGTTTAAACACAATAAAGATATTATAAAGAACAGTTTTTTCATATTGAAAAAGATAATTTAAAAACTGAATTGAATGTAAAAATAATAAATTACTTTATGATTTTACATATTTTTCTATATCTTTTTTAGTGACATTTTGGTCGCACAATATCATTAATCTTTCGACCACATTTCTCAGTTCTCTGATGTTCCCCGGCCATGGCAGTTTTTTAAGGGCTTCTATGGCGTCTTTTTCAAAATTTTTGGGTTTGATGCCATATTCTGATGCAATTACATTATTGAAATGTTCCACCAGCAAAGGTATATCTTCAATACGGTCTTTCAATGGGGGAACATGAATGGTTATTACGTTCAGGCGGTGATAGAGGTCTTCTCTGAACGTCCCTTCTTCCCGCATTTTATCAATATCTTTGTTGGTTGCAGCTATCACTCTTACATTTACCGGAATTTCCTTTTCACCGCCTACACGGGTTATTTTGTTTTCTTGCAAAGCTCTCAGTACTTTGGCTTGTGCCGCCAGACTCATGTCGCCAATTTCATCCAAAAACAATGTGCCGTTTTCAGCTTGTTCGAAACATCCTTTCCTTTGTTTGATTGCTGAGGTAAATGCACCTTTTTCGTGTCCAAAAAGTTCACTCTCTATCAAGTCGGCCGGTATTGCAGCACAATTTACTTCAACAAAAGGTCCTTTAGCTCTAGCAGATAATGCATGTATTTGCCTGGCAACCAATTCTTTTCCGGTGCCGTTGGGCCCCAATATCAACACACGAGCATCGGTTGGGGCCACTTTTTCAATCATCGCTTTGACTTCTTTGATGGCCCTGCTTTCGCCAATGATGGGACTTTCTTTTCCTTTGCTGACTTTTGTTTTAAGTATGGTTGCCGTTTTCACCAGGTTTTTTCGGTCCAAAGCATTTCTGACAGTGATTAATAATCTATGAATATCGGGTGGTTTTGAAATATAATCGTAAGCACCTTTTTTAATTGCATCAACAGCAGTTTCTATAGTGCCATGTCCACTAATCATGATAACAGGAATATCCGGATCTTTTTCCAGAATAATATCCAATAATTCAAGCCCGTCCATTTTAGGCATTTTTATGTCACAAAGCACTACATCATAGCTTTCTTTTTCTATTTTGGTTTTAGCTTCCGGACCGTCTGCGGCTTCTTCTACCACATAACCTTCATATTCAAGCACTTCTTTCAAAGTGCTTCTTATGCTTTGCTCGTCATCTACTACCAGTATTTTTGCCATAATATTTGTTTTTAAAATATTCTATTAATTCCGGCATGGGCTTGTTAATGATTTTGCCCAAAATTAATTTTTTATGTTGAATCCACTCATTGAGAATATCTTGAAAATAATACGCAACCGATCCATTGAAATAAACCGGCAAAGGTTTTTGAGTCATTGCTGTAACTTCTTTCATCATTTCATTGTAAAACATATTCCAGGACTCAAAAAATATGGACTTAATTTCCGGGTGATTTTTAAATGGATGGATATAAGGTAAAAATGATCCGAGGAATTTTGCCGGATGAGGGTGATTATATAACTGCGCGATGATTTGTTCCTTATTGAAAGGGATTTTGTTGCGCAAATCCTGCAATAGTTGATTGGAAAAATGATTTCTCAAAAATTTTTGCAAAAAAAGTTTGCCGCAATGATTGCCGCTGCCTTCATCTCCCAGCAAATATCCTAATGAGATGGGGGTATAGACGATTCTTGTTCCGTCGAACAAACACACATTCGATCCGGTCCCCCATATGACAACGATTCCGGGTTGATTGTTGCACAAGGCATAACAGGATGCATACAAATCACTTTCCACATATAGTTTGGCAAGTGGAAAGTGCCATTTCAACCAGGTTTCCATAGTTGTTTTGTGCTGAGATCCGGAACATCCGGCGCCAAAAAAATAAATTATGTCGGGTTTTTCGTTGGACGGCAAATTACTTATGGCCACAGACATTGCATTATCAAAAAATTCCCTGTTGATGTGATAAGGGTTTAAACCTTCGGTTTGAAATGTCAATATGTTTTCTTCCGAAATATATGCCCAGTCGGTTTTTGTGGAACCGCTGTCGGCAATCAGTATTTTCGGGTTTTTCCGGGGCATATTTCATTTTTGTATCCGGCTAATTTATCAATATTATTTTATTTCTCTATCGTATTTATTGGTATCCCTAAAAAAACTGTTTGAAAAATTGCCGGGTTGATTGTTATCTATGAAAAAAATTTATTGCAAAATTTAAGTTGCCTTATAAACAATGTTTGTGTTATTTTATACCCAAAAAAAATGTATCGTTATAAGGTTGTTTGCCCTGTCAATGGAAGCCGTTGGATAGAAGTTGAAACAAAAATCGAAATTCCCGGACCGGGAGTGTATTTTTTGAATTTTCCCGCATGGAGACCGGGGAGGTATATATTGCAAAACTTTGCACAGTTTGCCAAAAATTTTAAAATTTATTCTGAAAATTATGAAAATGAGGAGGTTAAAATCATAAAAATTGCTAAAGATCAATGGAAAATCGAAATTGAAAAACAGGCCAATTTAGTTGCAACTTTCCAATATTACTGCACTGATATCAATGCAGGCAGCAGTTTTGTAAGTCATGACCTGCTTTACCTAAATCCCGTTAACTTTACACCCTATCTTTTGAATTTTGAGAATCAACCGGCAATTATGGAGGTTAATATACCTGAAGGTTGGAAAGTTGCCTGTTCTTTACCCCGCGAAGGAAATGTGTTTTTTGCAAATGATTATCATGAATTAGTCGACAGTCCTTTGATTGCTTCGACAAATCTACATCACCAAAGTCATAAGGTCAAAAACATACTTTTTCATTTTTGGTCTTATACCATGCCTTTATCCGGCTCTCTGATTCAAACAAAATTTATTCCCTGGATTGAATATCAAATTGAGACCATGGGCGATTTCCCTGTTGATGAATATCATTTTATGTATTTATTTCTGCCTTTCAAACATTATCATGGTGTGGAACATTTAAAATCTACCGTAATAGTTCTGGGACCTGCAACTAAATTTTTCAATAATTCCGATGGAGAGGATATTTTATTGGGTATATCGTCACATGAATTGTTTCATGTTTGGAACATTAAAACCATTCGTCCGGAGGAATGGCTTCCATACGACTACAGCCGTGAAAAATTTTCTACACTCGGCATATTGGCTGAAGGTATCACAACCTTTTACGGAGATTATTTTTTGTATCGCTCGGGCGTATGGTCCTTGGAGGAGTACTTGAAAAAATTAAGTAAAATTTTTCAGCAACATTTTGACAATCACGCCCGTTTGACTATGTCCGTGCTTGAAGCATCCATCGACACCTGGCTTGACGGATATTCCAAAAGCGCTCCACATCGTAAGGTTTCCATTTATAATGAAGGATGTTTATTGGCTTTTATTCTGGATACTTTGTTGATGAAATATGCAGGAATTAGTTTGGACGAAGTCATGCGTCAATTTTATCAAAGGGCCATGAAAGGAGAGGGGATTGGTTATGAAGTATTCAAAAGCACATTTTTGTCATACAACCAAGAAGTTTTTGAAAACATTTTTAAAAGTTACATTGAAAATCCGGGCGATATGTCATCCATTCTTATCGAATGTTTGGAATATCGCAACTGGGAGCTTCAAATTGAGTTCAATCCGGTTTTGGCAAAAAGAAAAATGGGTTTGGAAGTGATAGAACAAAATGGCAAGAGTATGGTGGTAAACGTTTATCCGGAATCACCGGCTTGGCTTGCCGGTATCAGCGAAAACAGTATCATTCGCCGTATAAACGACATTGATCCGGGAGCCGGGTTTAATGAGTGGTTTGAATACTTTGCATCCCAAAAGCAAACTATCGAGATTGAATGGATTGACGACAAGATGTATATTTACAAATCATCTTTTGATGTTGAAAAATTTGAAAAAAATTATTTTAATTTGTATAAAATCAAGCCCAAGCAACCTAAAAACTAATATTGTCTTAACATTTGATTAACATAATGAAGGCAATTTTGTCCTGTAAATTGATATCAAGGCATGAGCAAAAAAATTCTTATAGTAGATGATGATCCCGACATTAGAGAGATCTTGACATACAATTTGAAAAAAGAAAATTACCTGGTGTTTACTGCATCCAATGGGAAAGAAGCGTTAGAGAAAGCCCAACAGTTGGTGCCGGATTTGATATTGTTAGACATTATGATGCCGGAAATGGATGGAATAGAAACCTGTCAGGAATTGCGAAAGTTGTCCACTTTAAATCAAACCTACATAGTGTTTTTGTCGGCCAGGGGGGAGGAGTTTTCTCAATTGGCGGCATTTGATGCCGGTGGCGATGATTATATTGTCAAACCCATCAAACCTAAGGTGTTGATTTCAAAGCTACAGGCAATGTTCAAGCGTACCAAAGACATTACCATGACTTCTTCTACCATCCATGTGGGGCCATTTATCATTGATAAAGAACAATACACAGTACTTTACAACAATAAAGAATTGAATCTTCCGAAAAAAGAATTTGAATTATTGTCTTTATTGATGTCAAAACCTTCTAAAGTATTTCACCGTGAAGAAATACTACAAAAAATATGGGGAAATGACATAATTGTGGGAGATAGAACCATTGATGTGCACATACGTAAAATACGCGAAAAAATTGGCAATGAGTATATAAAAACCGTAAAAGGCGTTGGATATAAATTTGAATTGCCGGAAGACAAAAAATCATGAAGTTAAGTCCGCGTTCGATTGCATTAACCACTGCAGCCATTATGGCTCTGAGTGTTTCGGGTTTTGACTTTTTTTTCCATGACTTTCAATCCGACAAGATCGTAGGTATCGTTATTTTGTTTGTTTTTGTATTTGTGGTTGCTTACACCACCGTCAACTATTTTCTTGAAAAATTTATCTACAATAAAATTAAGATTTTATACAAACTGATAACTACCGAAAAATCAAGACCGGGAATACAAAGCAGCAATCTTGATCTAAAAAAGGACATCATTGGTGAGGTAAGCCGGGAGGTGGAAAGGTGGAGAGAAGACAATCAGAAAGAAATATCGCGACTTAAAGAAATGGAAAATTTCAGACGCGAATTTGTTGGTAATGTGGCTCATGAATTAAAAACACCATTATTTAACATACAGGGCTATCTTTCCACATTGTTGGAAGATGGTTGGAAAGATCCTGCTATAAACCTTGAATATCTCAAAAGGGCAGAGAAAAGTGTCGAACGAATGATTCAAATTGTTGAAGAGTTGGATATTATTCAGCAACTCGAAAACAAAACCATTGCCCTGAATTACGAAGCATTTGATATTACAGCTTTGGTGAAAGATATATTTCACTCATTGGAAATTATGTCCAAGAACAATAATATCGTTTTAAAATTAAAAGAAAACTACCCGGCAATATGGGTTTATGCGGATGAGCAAAAAATACGCCGGGTGCTGGTAAATCTGATTGTCAATTCTATAAAATACGGTAAAGCCGGTGGAGGTACTACTGTTGTAAAATTTCACGATTTGGATGATAAGCTTTTAATAGAAGTAAGTGATGACGGCATTGGAATAGAATCTGAACATTTGTCAAGAATCTTCGAAAGATTTTACCGGGTAGAAAAAAGTCGTTCGAGAGATAAGGGAGGTTCAGGATTAGGATTAGCAATTGTGAAACATATTCTCGAGGCACATGGTCAAACTATCAATGTGCGCAGCAAACCCGGTGAGGGAACAACTTTTTCGTTTACTTTGCAAAAAGTTTCCAAAAGATCGTGAATGCTCACACAAAATCAATTTCGGCCGTTATCATAACGCTCAACGAAGAACGCAATATCGCCCGGTGTATAGAATCATTACTACCTATTGCCGATGAAATTATTGTGGCTGATTCCGGTTCTTCCGACAATACAAAAAAAATATGTGAAAATTACGGAGTTCGTTTTGTTTATGGTTGAATGGGAGGGTTATGCAACAACAAAGAACAAAGCAAATCAATTGGCTGAATATGATTATATTTTATCAATAGATGCCGATGAGGAAGTATCTGAAGAATTAAGAGAAAGTATTCTGCAAGCAAAACATTCAGGCCTTAGCGGTGCCTACAGTTTTAACCGCAGGACAAATTATTGTGGACACTGGGTGAGGTTTGGAGGTTGGTACCCTGATGTGAAAGTTAGATTGTTTCCCAAAAAACATGCTTATTGGGAAGGGAAATGGGTACACGAACGACTGGTTTCTAAGAACCCACTTGACATTAAGCATTTAAAAGGTGATTTGTTGCATTATTCTTTTGAGTCGGTGAAAGATCATTGGTCAAAAACAAAACGTTACAATGAATTACAGGCCCAAGAACTATTCGAAAAGAAAATTAAAGTACCGGTATGGCTGCCTGCTGTTAAAGCTTTTGCAAAATTTTTTCAAATTTATATTTTGAAATTGGGTATTTTGGATGGTTGGGCCGGTTGGAAAATTGCCGTAGTTTCTGCAAAAGGGACAATTTATAAATATAAAGTTTTAAGAGATCTTTTCGCCGGAATAAAATAGATTAAAATCCCTTCTTGCTAAATTTTAATTGATAAAGCAAAGATCCTTTCCTCAGAAAAATAAACTTTCCGGAAAGAATTGAATCTAAAGGAAATGAGTTTAACAATTCTGCCGGATCTTTATATGGCAATTGTGATGTGTCTTTTGGCAATTGAATATATTGAGCTGCCAGTTGGTCTTTATTTTCAAATTCAATTTTACCAACAGCAATAGCATTTTCATTATTTTTAATGTTTAAAAACATGTGCCCATGGTGATTGTAAAAAAAACCTGTAAATTTTTCCCTGCTGATACATTGACCATTTTTTTGAAAAACGGTCAGATACATTTCGATTAATTTTTTTCCGTTTGTTTTCACGGAAATCTCATAAATTTTTTCGTCTTGTCCAAAATGTGTCCATGTGCCGGGTAGATTCTTAGGAATCTTTTCTGCATTATCAAATTCACCCAATGGTTCTTCAAAATAAAATGGGCAAGCTTGGAATGTACATAGAAAAACGAACAAACTCACAAGATAAACAGATTTTTTAAAAAGTAAATCGGGTGATTTTATTCTTTGAGATGAATACTTCAGTTTCATTAAATGGTTGTTTGTATTTTCCTGCAAATGTGCTTTTGTTTCACGAACCATCATGTTTTATTTGTCTGTTATTTCCATTGCTTCCCTAACTGAAATCATTTGATTTTTTTTGTAAGCGATGATAAACGCTCCTTCAAACCCTTTTTGCAACAATTCTTGTTTTGCCCGGTTGGCTTCGGCAAAAGTTTTGTATTTACCGTATACATATCTGGCAAGATCTCCTTCTTTAATCATTTTCACATTTCCAAGTTGCAGGTATTTTTGGAGTGTTTCGTTTGGCAAGCGGTATCTGAAAATACCCAATTGTACGTAATAATTGATATCTTCTGATGTGGAAACTTCTTTTTCTTTAGGCAATTTTGATTCATCAACGGGTGCCTGTATTCCCAAAGAGGATAAGGATACTTGATTGCCATCTTTAAAAGCCACGATAAAAGCATCTTTGTAAATGGTATTATTTTTTATTTGATTAAGATATTTCACTGCTTCATCATAATTTTCAAATGAACCTGAGATGTATTTGTATTTTCCGTTTACCGGAATTTCCAATACATTGTCAAGCGAGGTGAAATTGTTTTTTGGCTGTTTTTGAGAAAATACGCCTAATTGAATTCTAAAGATGGGAATGGAACTTTTCACACTTTGAATTTCATTTACGTTAACGGGAAGATTATTGGCTTCATCTCCCGATGTTTTCAATTCGCCTTTTTCGTTTTTCTCTACTACTTCAGCTACCGGAAATCCTTCAAGGGTCAGTGCTATTTTACGTTTAACGGCTTCAGGCAATGATTTATAATTCCCTACGGTAATAACCGAAAGCGTATCTCCGAAAACTTGTATTTGCGCATCCGGTATGCTTAGAATTTTATTGGCAAGTTCTGGGTCAATTTCGGTTTTGTACTCACCAATTTTCACTTGATATCTTTTTTTCTTTTTATATGATTCGTCGGCAATTTTTTTGAAAATTGTTTCTGCGCCAAAGAATCCGGTGGTGTCCATATAAGCAAGATAATCCAGTAAAATCAAGCTATCTGTAAATTCCACACCGTTAGCCAATACAGGAGCACCCTCGCGCGTAAGCAATTCTTCGTCACGATAATCGGGTATGCGGTCCTTGTCAGTATCTATAGGACAACCATATTGATCCACTTTTACACCGGGAGGAGTTAAATGACATTTGTCTATCCAGTCGTTCACTCCATCTCCGTCGAAATCGCCGTCCTTGATGGCAAGCAATTGCTGTTGGTCTAATTGCTCGGGTTCGTTTTTCTTTTTTATTTTCCATTGTAGGTTATAATGCAAGGATACGCCTGTATATAACACTTTGTCCTGTGATTTTGTGTGTGGAATATTCATACGGGAATCACTTTTATAGGATACATTGTCGACCAAATCGGAAAAAGTCCAATGCATGGTGGTTGAAAATACGAAATCTACGTCTTGGCTGAGGTGAAATTTTATGCCTACTCCAAAAGGTATGGCCCATGTGCGTTCGGGATATTTTCCCAATCCGTCCAAATTTAATTCGCGCAGGTCGGTTTCGTAAAAATAATCTCTTTGCAACCTGATGGCTTGATCGGCAAGAGGGTCATCTTCCGGCATATTGCGTATGCTTCCGTCCGACCAGTAATGATATTTATTCCCGTATTGATCATATAAATCGGTTTTTGAATGAAACTCAAAAGATTCAATACCGGCAGTGATATAAGGAGATACTTTTCTTTTTTCGGGCAAAAAATGTCCGAAATTATATTCCATCATCAGGCCGCCTGTAGATATTTTGGAAATAAAATTGAGATTCCTTTCCGGATACCGTTCATTGGCAGATATTTTTCCCCATAAAACATAAAATTTCAAACGAAAATAAGGACTGATATCGTCGGAAACATTCAATTCATAACCAAACCGCCCAATGATTGGGTTGCCATATTTACGGCTTAAAAGGTCTCCATAAAATTTCATACTGCCAATGCCGACTCCTATGGTTGGTTTCAATACTAATTCTTTCGTAGAGTCCTGTGCTTGTACAATTTTTTCGATGTCCTGAATATTTTTTTGTGCAATGGCGGTGTGTGTAATTAATATAAGAGTAAGCAAGACATTGTTGAATAAACGTTTGATGTCTATTATTTTGTTTATTTTATCCATTGTTGATTGGTAATCATCAAAGCTTCCTGTACAGATATCCTGTTACCATTGTTGTATGCCACTACAAAGGCGTCTTTTATATTGTGCCGGTTCCAAATAATGTTTCTTTTATTCCGGGCGTCTTTGTATTCTTTGAAATTCCCTACAAGATATTTTATCCAACCTTCATGATTTTCGCGGTAAATTTTTTCATTTATATGAAATTTGGCTTTAAAATAGGCATCGAAAACAGGTTTATGTCCCGCAGCAATTTGTACCTTAAAATCAATCGTAGGTGAATGATTTCCGCGTTGGGGTTCTTTTTTCTCCGGCATTGGCTTTGCTTCAACCATAGGTTCATCAATTGATGAAACAGGTTGTGACTTTTTAAAATAAAAACGACTTTCTTCCAAAGGTGTTTTTTCTGAAGTTTGATTTTTGTTAATCACATACGCACCGGTAATGACATATTCCCCTTCTTTGGTATTTATTTTAGGCGTAAGTTTGTAGGTTACCACCAAATCGTTTTCTTCCGGCATCTCGGCCCATGAAAATTTTGCAATACCATTTTTGAAACCAAATGCAGCGTCGGCAGATTGTAAGACCTGTACTTGAAAGCCATCGGGAATTACTTCTTCAATTTTGACAAATCCTTTTATATTGCTCTTTGTAATTCGCAAGTTGACAATAAAATTTTGGTTGTCGGTGGTGGCAATCTGTCTTGTACATTGAAAAAATGATGGAATTTCAGGCACTTCTGCTTTGGCTTGCTTCTTTGTTGGTAATAATGAGTTTTGTCACCGGCAGGTCTATATTTGCCGGCTGATTGTCTGCTACATAGTAAAATTTCCCCCCTATTTGATATTCACCGGGTATATTACAAAGATATTTAAGCTTTACAGTAAAGGAAGGCGACGATGGCAATGCTATCCATATAAACTTAGCTTTATTATCTTCAAAAACAAAATTTGCCCCGGCATTTTCTTCAGACTCTACAATAAATCCATCGGGAAATGAAATTTGCAGTTTTGAGATTCCTGCCAAATCACCTTTATTTACCGTAATGCTCAGTGTTCCATATTGACCTTGTAACATTCTGTTTTCTCCTTGGATTGTAACTTGAATGTCCCGGGAAGAGAACCAACTGTAAATGGTTAGAAATATTAAATGTATCAGTAATGTTATTTGCTTTATCATCTATCGCCCAATTATTTTTATATTTCTTTATTGTTGGAAAAAGAAATCTACCAATTGATGCAACTTTTCGATGGTGAAATTATTTTTTCCGTCAAAGTAGTCATCTATCACTTTGGTTACTTCTTTAGAAGAAATGAAACCATCTCCATCGGTATCCACCGATTTAAATTCATCAGGAATGCCCTTGGGTGGAGGAGGAGTTTCCTCACTGCTTTGAAATGATTTTTGTTCAGTTTTCATTTCAACCGGTTTTTCATATTGATTGGGTTTTTCAGTTTTTTCTTCTTTGTAAATGAAACCTACTCCATCAGCATCCACATCCATTCCGGGAGGTGTGTTAGGTTCTTTATCGCGGTAATCGGGTATTCCGTCTTTGTCGGTGTCGGCAGGACATCCGCGTTCGTCCACGCTTACGCCCGGAGGTGTGCCGGGACAATAGTCATTGATATTGGGCACGCCATCTCCGTCGCTATCTACTTTCTCTATGCCCGAACGGTAATTTTCTTCTTTTTTACTGAAATTTATCTGACTTTCTCTTTTCCCAAAATTATATTGCAATCCAATAGATGTGTATAAATATGCATCATTGCCGCTTTCTATGCTGTAATTGTCTAGATAATCGGTAAATGTCAACACATAAGATGCCGAAACCCTTGCTTGTATATTTTCAGTAAGATCAAATTTAAACCCTAATTTGACAGGAATTATGAGAGTGTTTTTAGCATAATTGACGGTACTGTCTTTTAAGGGGGTTTCAAATTTGTAATCTCGTTTGGCATAGGATGCTTTGCCAAGCAAGGAATCGTTTTGTGGCATGTTTCTCAATGAACCATCGCTCCAATGATAATAAGGATTGCCATTTTCATCTAAAAGATCGGCATAAGGATCAAACATTAAATAACCTATGCCGACAGAAAAGAAGGGAGCAAATGTTGAAGATTTTTTTATGATTTTGTCATTGTCAAAATCAAACAACAAACTTAGATCTATGGCGGTGATTTTAGATTCAAAATTTAGGAATGCTGCGGTGTCTAATTGATATTTTGATACTTTACCGATATAAGTATTGAGATGCAGACCAAACACAGAACCAAATTTTTGCTCCAAATAACCTCCGTAAGCAAAACGTGTGTTTGTATAGATTGAGCCCTTGGTATTTTTTCCAAGGTCTCCCATAAAATTGACAACTCCTCCTTGTAGCCCTATTGAAGGTGGATAAATCTTTTTTTCTTGTGATTTCAATACAATGCTGCAGGATAGCACGAAAAAAAACAACAAGTATTTTTTTGTCATAGTAGTTTTGTTATATTCAAACGGCTAATTTAAAACATTTTTTCAATATGGCAAACATTGATTTGTTTCACAATGGTTTTCTTTTTTTTGATAAAATTTATATTTGATGAAAATCAAAGCTGTTGATTGTTTTATTTTGGGTTTTAAATTTTTTATGACATTGACAACAAGGACGAAACCGCGCCAGACCAAAGAATGGTTCAATTTATTTGTCAGACATTTGTTCTTTTTTAATTCCTAAATTAAACCGAGAATTTTCACATTAGTTAAACAGAAAGTTTTATTCATATTACTAAAAGAGAAAATTATCTCACACAAAATCAAGAAATAAAACTTTTGAAAATACAAATGCTGAAAAAGGGATTATATTTGCCCAAAACTTTGTTTATGAATACTGTTTTTTTGGATTTTGAAGAACCCATTAAAGTGTTGGTGGATCAATTGAACAAGGCAAAGGAAACGCATGAGAAAGGAAAAGTAGACATGAGTGATACCATCAAAAGTTTAGAAGAAAAAATAAATCAGGTACGAAAAGAAATTTACCTCAATCTCACGCCATGGCAAAGGGTATTGGTATCGCGCCATCCCGAACGTCCTTATACTTTGTCTTATATAGAATATTTGACCAACGGGCAATTTCAAGAATTACATGGCGACCGGAATGTTAAGGATGACAAGGCCATTGTGGGAGGAATGGGACTATTTGAAGGAGAAACAGTCATGTTTATTGGACACCAAAAAGGGGTGAATACCAAAATGAGACAATATAGAAATTTTGGAATGGCCAACCCTGAGGGATACCGCAAAGCTTTAAGATTAATGAAGCTAGCTGAAAAATTTAATAAACCTGTTGTGACTTTGATTGATACGCCCGGAGCGTATCCCGGTTTGGAAGCTGAAGAAAGAGGTCAGGGGGAAGCCATTGCCAGAAATTTGTTTGAAATGTCGAGATTACGCACTCCCATAGTTTGTATCGTCATAGGTGAAGGTGCTTCCGGTGGAGCCTTGGGAATTGGTATCGGAGATAAAGTATACATGCTTGAAAATTCCTGGTATTCTGTTATTTCTCCCGAAAATTGCTCGACGATTTTATGGAGAAGTTGGGATTATAAGGAAAAGGCCGCTGAAGCATTAAAACTCACGGCTCAAGATATGCTGCAAAACAAACTGATCGATGGAATCATAAAAGAACCTATTGGTGGAGCTCATGCCGATCCTTTGGGAGCGATGGAAAATGTCAGAAAAGAATTGAAAAAAGTTTTGCCCAAATTGCGTCAACAACCCATTGAAGAACTTGTTAAAAAAAGAATCGACAAGTTTTGTAAAATGGGAGTTTACACAGAATTAAAGGAGTGATAGATGGTCGAGATTTTTTTGAAGTTTTTTTCCGGTTCCGTGGATTCCCAAATGTATCCCAGAACAGCAACACCATAAATGTTCCAATTTTTTATCAAAATAATGTTTTCATCGTTGATTCCTCCTATGGCTACCAAAGGTATAGGACTATTTTGAAAAACTTTTTTCATAACACTGCTGTCCATAGCCGGATGATAACCCTTTTTGGATATGGATCGAAACACCGGGCCGAAAAAAGCATAAGCATAATGTGTTCTTGAAATTTCGCTTATTTCAATTTCTGAATGCACTGAAGTGCTGCATGGTTTAGAAGTTTCTATAAAATTGCGTAATTGCCTGCCGGAACTAGAAAAATGCAGTCCCCCAATAGGAAATTCATCTTTTAGTTGATGGTTTTGATGTAGAAAAATTTTTGACGCATGGGGTTCTAATACTTGGAGATATTTACGTGTTGTTTCAATGTCTTCGTTGGGTCTTCTCCAATGCAATCGTTCTAAACCTGCGTCAAACAATTTTTGAATAATTTTTATTTCATTCTCAATGGGATATGGGTTTGAGATGACAATCAACGGCATATGGCTGTTGTATATTTGACCATTAATTGAAAAATATCGTCAAATTCAGTTAAAGGCAATGTCTCGCTTCTATCAAAAATATCATGGTATGCTTTGATTCCTCCAAGGGTATAAATATAAAACGAAGGCACTCCTTTTTCGGTGAAAAAATGGTGATCGCTAATGGGAGCTTTGCCTCTTTTTTTGATGGCAGGTACATAATTATATTTTGCGTTGATAGAGTCCAGCAAGTTAAATTCTTTGTCATGTATGGTGGCGTTGACAACCGTGATTCCCTCATCTCCGGTTCCAAGTATATCAAAATTGACCAGAAATTTAATCCTGTTGAGTGGTATTAATGGGTTTTGAACAAAATAATAGGACCCGATCAAGCCGGCTTCTTCACCGCCAAATGCAATAAAAACCAGCGAATATCTTTCGGGATGTGCAGCAAAATATTTTGCCAGCGATAGAATCATGGCCGTACCGCTTGCATTGTCATTTGCCCCCGGAAATAATAATTGGCCGGCCATCCCCAGATGATCATAATGTGCCGTGAAAACTATAAAACTATCCGGGACTTCGGTTCCTTTTATCCATCCTATGGCATTTCCTGATGGATTTTCTACCAATTGTGAATGTATGTTTATTTTTGCTTGCCGCATGCCTGTGTGGACTTTGTTTTTATCCACCTCAATTTTACCATAAGAGAGTTTCTCTATGCTTTTCGAATAAATGGGCCTGTTTTTTTTTATCATCAATCCTGCTGCCCCTATTTGATTGTCTTCTATCAATTGAAATGCTTTGAGCGTTTTGGGGCCGTAATTTTTCCTTTCTTCTACCGTGTAATCTTCTATAACGACTATTTTATCTTTATAAAATCCTTTTTTGCTTAATTTTTTGATGGTATTGTATCCCGGAAGATTTTTCAGAGAATAATGTATCAGATCAAAAGTACCACTGATAGATCCGCTTGCCGCATCAGGCAGAAAATCTATTCCGGCCGTAAGAGGTGTTCCATCTATGACAAGCGATATCGAATCTTTGATCCAGACACACGGATAGGTAAAAGATTGAATATAAGAATATCCAAGCGGTTTTAATCCAATGTTTTTCATTTCATCCGCGATATAGTCAAGGGCTTTTTTTTCACCTTCAAACGCAGGACCGCGCCCGGAAAAGTGAATCGAGCTTAACGTATCAACCCATTTCCTCCCATAATCTATCTGTTGCGCATCGAGGGAAATGTAAACAAGAAATAATGAAATAAAAAACAAAAACGGTTTCTTCATCCTTTCATCACTCTAAAAATTTGTTTTCGATTTTCTTTTTTAATTGATCGAAGCATACTTTTTCTTCTTCGTTTAATTGTTGCATTGATCGTATGTTTTGCATCAAAATATCTATTGCCTCGTCAAAAGCGTCGGATTGGTCAATTTTATTCATGACTTCTTGTAAAAGTTGCAAATCCCGGTTAAATAAAGAAGCAAAATAATACTTCTCGGCAATACTCATGGTTTTGTAAAGCGGTTGGCGGTGTTTCTTACCCAGTCGGTCGGCTACTGTGATATATGTTTGTTCTGTACCGGAGAAATTTTCTCCGGACGATTTTTTTTGAATTTTTTCTTCGGAAATCACAGTTGAAGTCCCCTTGCCGGAGTCCTCTTTGGTTTCTTTTGTTGCAGATTCGTTTGTTGACATGTGCACGGACGGTTTGTCCTCCCCGGCTGTATTTGTCAATTCCCTGACGGGGCTTATTTCAGGCAAGTATTGCAAAATTTCATCCGTCAAAAAGTACTTGTATAACGTGGCTTTTTCCAACAATTTGTGGGCATAAGACATAAGTACCTCGATTTCCAATATTGGCACATGGTCCATTTCGCTGACCCTGTCGGAATGGCTTTTAATTTTTTCAACCAAATCGGTCAATTCTTTTCTAATGGTTTTCTTTTTTTGTTCGTAGCTTTGGTTTGACATATTTTTTATTTTGTTAATAATTCAACTTGAAGAAAACGTAAAATTACATCAATTTTACAAAAATTTTTATGCAATTAAAATTTTTATGAATCTGGAAAGAAACAATAACGAACCTGTTCATGGAAGAAGAAAAAAAGGTTGTATTGAAGTGATTTGCGGTTCGATGTTTTCCGGCAAAACCGAAGAATTAATCAGACGTTTGAAGCGGTCTCAAATTGCCAATTTTAAGGTGGAAATTTTCAAACCCCGCACTGATAACAGATATGACGAGATTCAGATTGTGTCACATGACCGTAAATCTATTCCATCAACACCTGTGGAATGGTCATCCGAGATTTTGATTTTTGCCGCAGAAGCGGATGTTATTGGTATTGACGAAGCACAATTTTTTGATGATGCTCTACCTGATGTATGCAACCAATTGGCCAATCAAGGCAAAAGAGTGATTGTGGCAGGTTTGGATATGGATTACAAAGGCCAACCGTTTGGTCCTATGCCGATATTACTTTCTATTGCCGAGTTTGTGACCAAAGTTCATGCAATTTGTGTCGAATGTGGTGATTTGGCGCATTATTCTTTTAGAAAAGTACCTTCCAAAGAATTGGTTCTCTTGGGAGAAACCGAATCATACATTCCTTTGTGCAGAAATTGTTATCTAAAAAAGTCGCAACATGCCGGAATTTAATTTTTCCAATCTTGAAAATATCTTGCAAATACGCAAGATACACATTCAAAAAGAAAATGAGCGCGTAAAGCATATTTATACTGACAGCCGTAAGATTGTGATATCTGAAAATGCCATGTTTATTGCATTGCACGGCCCTAATCACGACGGGCATTTGTATATTCAAGATTGCATAAAAAAAGGTGTCAAAAATTTTGTTATCGATGATGAATCTTTTGTGAAGTATATCCAACAAGGCAATTATGTTTTGGTAGACGATACTTTGCGTGCTTTGCAAAGCATAGCGGCATATCATCGCAGGCAATTAAATGCAAATTTTGTGGCTATTACGGGCAGCAATGGCAAAACAATCACAAAAGAATGGTTATTCAATTTATTGGCAAGTACTTATAAAACATACAGAAGCCCAAAAAGTTACAATTCTCAAGTGGGCGTGGCTTTATCTTTGTTGTTGGCTGATCCCGGATTTGATTATTACTTGATCGAAGCCGGTATTTCGCAACCCGGCGAAATGAAATATCTTTCGGAAATGATTTGTCCCGACGAAGTTATATTCACACATCTGGGAGAGGCACATTTGCACAATTTCAGGGACCGGCTTCATTTACTTTTGGAAAAATCAGTTTTATTTACTCACGCCCAAAAAATTTATTTGCCTGATATTGCATATCTTTCCGAGTTGATTCAAAAATATCCCGATAAAGAGTTTTTCTACTGGTCAAGTAAAGATAAAAACGCCGATTTGTTTTTGTCCAAATCAATTATAGACGGAGATCAACGCTTGTTTGAGGTGGTATTCAATGATCAAATTTACAAATTTAAGCTGCCTTTCAATGATCCGGCTTCCTTACACAATGCGATGAATTGCTTATTGTTTGCATTTGTCCACGGCATCCCTGCAGATATTTTAGGAAAACAATTACAATCCTTGCCGGTCATTTCCATGAGAATGGAAACCCGGCAGGGAAAAAACAACAATTTATTGATTTGTGATTTTTACAATGCCGATCCCGGTTCCTTGCAAACCACCCTGGAATACTTGCCCGCTTTACGCCCAAATCAACCAAAAACGCTTATTCTGACCGATTTTGATGGCTTTACCGATTTTCATACCTATCAGAATGCATTAAATTTAATTTTACAACAATCATTTGATCATATCTTTTTGCTTGGTCCACAATGGAAGCAATTATCAGCAAGATTGCAACAAATAACATTTCTGAAGCATTTCGATCAAGATGCAGATGACTTGATCAAATATCTCAAAACGATACGTCTTTCCAATCAAGTGATTTTAATTAAAGGAAGCAGAAAATATACACTTGAAAAAGTGGCTGCTTTTTTTGAACCTGCTATTCATTCGGTACAATTGGAAATCAGCATGAATGACATTGCACATAACTTTCATTTTTTTAGAAAACAAATTCCATCATCCACCAAAATCATGGCAATCATCAAGGCATTTGGATATGGATCAGGTTTGAAAGAATTGTCGGGCTACTTGCAGTATCTCGGCTGCCATTATTTTGCCGTGGCATTTACTAACGAAGGGGTTGAACTGCGTGAAGCAGGAGTGAACATCCCCATTTTGGTTATGAATCCCGAACCTGAAACATTCCCATTGTTGATTCAATACAATTTAACTCCGTCCATTTTTTCATTTCAACAATGGAAATTATTTTCCCGGGCTGTGTTAGATTATGGCGATCGCATTCCGTATCCTGTTCATATTAAATTAGACACAGGAATGAACCGTCTTGGTTTTAAACCTGATGAAATGGAAGAATTGTTAGAGATCATCAAACAAGACAAGTATTTATTTGTAGAAGGAATTTTTTCGCACCTGGCGGCCTCTGAAGATCCTGAGCAAGATGAATTTTCTCTCCGACAAGCCAATGTTTTCGTTGAAATGTGCCGCGAAATTGAAGCCCAATTGGATTATCAGCCCATCCGACATTTACTTAATTCTGCAGGTATTTTACGTTTCCCTCAATTTGCCATGGATATGGTTCGTCTGGGAATAGGTTTGCATGGATTTATTGGGAAAAGCCGGCACCCTCAATTGAAAATTCCACATCGTCTCACATCCCGTATTTCACAAATTAAAACTGTTTCCAAAGGAGAATCAGTAGGGTATGGAAGAATGTTCAAAGCCGAAAGACAACATAAAATCGCCATACTGCCGATAGGATATGCCGATGGATTAAGACGTCAATTAAGTCATGGCCGTTGGTTGGTTAATGTTAATGGACAATATGCCCCCACAGTAGGATGGATTTGTATGGATATGTGTATGATTGATGTATCCGGCATAGATTGCAAAGAAGGAGACCGTGTGGTAATTTTTTCATCTGAAAATAATTTGGAAAAAATGAGCGGCATTTGCGATACAATTCCTTACGAATTGCTTACAGGACTGTCGCACAGAATCAAAAGAGTGTTTCATGAAGAATGATAAACCCAAATTATTGATTGTACCTACTTTTTTGGAAGCATCAAGGTTGTTTGATGATATTGAAAATTCCCGGAATATTCAAGTGATTAGAACGGATATTCATTTGTTGATTTCCGGTCCCACAGCCATTCCGGCGATTTATCATTTGTCAAAAATTGATTTTTACAAATATGATCAAATAATACTCACAGGCATTGCTGGGGCTTGGGAAGATATTGAGATTGGAACAATCGTACAGGTGAAAAATGATACTTTTGCCGATATTGCGATTGTTGAAAACAATTCATTTTTGCCCGTTCAAAATGCTTTTTTTTCCGACATTCAGGATTTCCCATCAAACAATTCTTATCAATATCTTGATTTTGATGGTTATCTGCCGGTAGTTGATGCCATAACCATACAAAATATCTTTTTTGCTCATATGCATGCTGCTCTGATTCGCCGAATTTATCATCCCTCTGTTTCTACTATGGAAGGTGCAGTACTTGCATATCTGGCATATCGACAACATTACAGGCCGGTTTTTCAACTCAGGGCTATTTCCAATAAATTTGCAGATCGCGATAAAAATAATTGGAACATTCATTTGGCATTGGACAATTTAAAAAATTATTTGAAAAAAACATTGTTCTGACTATGAAAAATGTTCCCATAGCCATATCGACTTGCCCGAATGACACATTTATATTTGCGGCCCTGGTCAACGGTTGGATAGATACCCCCGGGTATCAATTCAGACCCGTTTTTGCCGATATTGACAGGTTGAATCAATGGATGGATCAGGAAAAATATCCGGTTATTAAAGTTAGTTACCATGCCTGGGCTTATTGCCGCGATAAATACCATTTGTTGCAAAGTGGTGGCGCGTTGGGGCATGGATGCGGACCTTTGTTAATTTCAGCAGAAAAATTGAACGTGCAAGATATTAATCCGGAACAAACAGTGGCCATTCCCGGATATAAAACCACGGCTAATTTTTTGTTGTCTGTATTTTTCCCTCAACTTACTCGAAAAAAAAGTATGATTTTTTCCGATATTGAAGAGGCTGTCATCAATCGTCAACTTGATCTGGGATTGATTATTCATGAAAACAGATTTACTTATGCTCAAAAAGGATTACACAAAGTGGCTGATTTAGGAGAAATGTGGGAAAATTTGACCCAATCACCAATTCCTCTGGGAGCCATAGTGGCACATAAAGATTTGCCGGCGGATGAAAGAAAACAGCTAGATCACTGGATTAAATCATCATTGGAATTTGCCTATAAACATACCGATAAAGTGATGGAATTCGTAAAAAAATATGCTCAAAATATGGATCCACAAGTAATGAAAAACCATATTGAATTGTATGTAAATCAATATTCTTTCGAATTGGGAGAGTCAGGCAATAAGGCGGTTGAATGCTTGTTGGATTTTGGCAAGAAGAATCATTTATGGTAAAACATTTACGATTTCAAATGAAATAAAAAGCCGGCAAAGATTGTCTTGAATGAATCATTGCCGGCAAATGCAGAGTGGATGCAGAAATCTTTCATCAATAGATAAACCACTTCCAACTTACGATAAAACTGTTATAATGTATGGATTGGGTAGCTGAGTTGTACATTGGGTCAATGCTTTCGAGGCTGTTAATTTTTTGGAAGTTATATGCAAAATCCAGAGCAGACACATCGTTAAACACAATGCCAAACCCTGCAGAATAACCAAAACGGTTTAAATAATTGACAGACCTGTCTACAGAGGTGCCCAACATATATCCGGCTCTAAATCTGAATTGAGACAAGTTTGCTTCAACACCTGCCCTGATGGTATGAGATTCCCCAAAACGACTTTGAATACGGTTGTTTTCAGTGGAAAATGAATAAAATCCATTGTTATCAGGACTAAGGAATGCCCTGCTGTAATCAACATATTCATAGTCAATACTGATCTTGCCAAGATTTTCATCTGACAATGAAAGCCCGGTGATGATTCTGAAGGGTGTACGCAATTTGTAGTCAAATCTGCCATATGGCGATTGCCATTCATAAGATGCCGTGTCAAATGACGATTTCATCAATACGTCCCAATTATCGGTCAAACTGAAAAAAGTAGGAGAATGGAACGATAATCCGAATCTGAGCCAATTGACCGGTTTATAGATCATTCCGACTTTAAAATTGAATCCCATGCCATCAGTGGAAAGCTTATAGCGCATGTTCCAGTCGTTGATGCCGGTCGTACTGTCTTTAGTGTCATTGATTTCAGAATAAACTGTACGTTGATAATAATTAACCATAGGAAAATAAATACCGGCTCCGATGGATAATAGATCTGAATAATTCCCTGCATAAGCCAAATACAATTCTCCCATGCCTCCTGTGGTTAAGCTGCTTAGTTGATGTGTCATTGAAGGATAGGGCTGCATAACGTGAGTATAAAAATTTGGATTAGATGTATCAGGGTTGATTAAATAAGTTTCATAGGCAAGATGAGCCGTGAAAGGATAGTATTTTGACAATTCGCTGCTTGGCATTCCGCCACTGCTGTTGATATCGTTTATGTATGTGTCAAGCAAACTATTACCAACGGTTCCTCTTAAAAAAGACAAACCATTAAAATTCCCTAACCGATTGTAACCTATCGCAAACGCCGAACTATTCCAATCATATGATATCGGAGTCGACTTGAATGCCATTCCTGCATTTCTGAAATTAAATGCTGTTTTATCTTGAACGTAAGATTGATCAAGATAATTGTTGGTAATGGATGAGAAGGAAAATGCAGGTGCAAAAGAAAATTGAGTGTATTTTAAGAAACCCAAAGTTGCCGGATTGAGCGATACGCTTGACAGATCCCCATCCAATGTGCTCATTGCTCCACTCATGCCTTGAAATTGAGCTGTACCTTCATAGTTATATAATGAGTAGCGTATAGCATCATTTTCATTTTGAGCATTTACTGTTTTAAAGATGCCCATTAAAACCACCAAACTGATAATGATTTGTCTTTTCATGGCTTAAAAGTTTTAGTTTTATGCGATTACTATGGTCTCCCCATTCTGCCACCGGGAGAAGGCATAGATCTTACTCCTCCGGAGGGCCTTCCGGCCGGCGAAGGTGAAGAAAATCCACCTGATCCGGGACGGCTGAATCCACCGGGAGAAGATGGTCTTGAGAAACCGGGAGATACAGAGGGCGAGGAATTATATCTTGGACGGGAAAAATTTTGAGGTTGGGTATAGGATCTTGGTCTTGATACCGGGGCCTGATAGGAAGGTGAGTTGTCCGGGGCCGAATAGTGATTTCTTGGTGTGGAAGGAGTTTGGTTTGGGCGTCCAAAATTCCCCGGATTGGGATTCGCCGGTTGTGGAGAATAGTTTGGGTTTCCGGGCGTAGAGGGTTCTGGAGTGGGGCGGGAATAACTGCCGGGATTGGCCGGTTGTGGACGGTTATAACCGGGATTCACGGGTTGTGGACGAGAGTAACCTGAATTGTTTTGAACGGGGTTGTTGGGTTGAGATACGGACGAGGGTCTTTCAATATATACGGGTTTAGGTGCTTGAGGGGCAGTATAGCCACCATAGTTTTTTACAGCATTTTCTTGTTGCACTTGAGGAGAGGTATAAACATCAGGAGTGTTGGGGTTAATGGTTTTGCTTTTACCTGTACCTCGATCTGTTTGAACTTGGGCCGGATTAGAAATATTGGCTTTGGTCTCCCCTCTTGTTACGGGAGATGCTTGTTTGAGCGTACTGTTGGTGCTTTGACCGGATACTACACTGTTGTTCGATACAGATTGACGGCCTCCCGGGAGGTTGGGTCTGTGTCCGTAATAATATGTGCTGCTGTTTGGATCATAGCTATTGTAATATGATGCATAAAGACCATTGTAGTAGCCGTTCCAATATCCATTCCAATATCCATTGGCGTAACCATTCCAGTAGCCCCATTCCCAAGGGTTGCCCCATCCATAATAGAATGCTCCATAATAACCGGGCCAGTACCAGGATGGACCCCAGTAGGAATAAACGCCCCAATATCCGCCATACCATCCCCAGGACCAACCCCATCCCCAGGACCACCAAATTCTCCATCCGCATCTCCAGGGTCTCGGATACCACCAATTGTAGCCATAATAGATGCTTACGCCAAACAAAGCCGGATCGTATGTATACCAATAATAATTGGTATAATAATCATGCCAATAACTTGAATATACCGGATGGTAAAACCTTCTGATTCTTGCAGAATAAGAATAATCATAGTAATCATCATCATAATAATAATTGTTGGTAATGTAAGTGTTGCCTTGATCGTCCCGGTAAGAAGAATAGTCAGACGCCGTTGGAGTGTCTACAATTTCAGGTATAAAACCGGGTTGTTCAGGGTTTTCATGAAAGATTTCTACATTTGCCGATAAAGGGTTGTTGAACCCGGCCAGCAAAATGATTGCGGCAATTAAAATAGTTTTCATTGTTTTCATAGTTCGGCCCTCCTTTTTATTAGGATTTTGTATTTTATTTTTGTTGTTCATTTTTCTTTTTGTTTATTTTGACACTCGAAAAACTACAAATATTATACCAAAAAAATTATGGCTAAAGGTTTAGTAAAACGCAGCGAAAATTATGCCGAATGGTATCAGGAGCTGGTAATTAGAGCCGATTTGGCGGAGCATTCGGCTGTGAGAGGTTGTATGGTAATAAAACCTTATGGTTTTGCCATTTGGGAAGTAATCAGAGATGAACTCGACAAAAGGTTTAAAGCCACCGGACACGTCAATGCATACTTCCCTTTGTTTATACCAAAATCGTTTTTTAACAGAGAGGCGGCTCATGTTGAAGGCTTTGCCAAAGAATGTGCTGTTGTGACGCATTACCGGCTGAAAACCGTGGACGGAAAGATCGAGGTAGATCCGGAAGCCAAGCTGGAAGAAGAACTGATTGTGCGGCCTACTTCCGAAACAATTATTTGGAATACCTATAAAAATTGGATCCAATCATACAGAGATCTTCCTTTGTTGATAAACCAATGGGCCAATGTTGTCAGATGGGAGATGCGTACCCGTTTATTTTTGCGTACGGCCGAATTTTTGTGGCAAGAAGGCCATACGGCTCATGCTTCCAAAGAAGAAGCCATTGAAGAAGCCGAGAGAATGTTGAATGTTTATGCCGAGTTTTTGGAGAATGTGTTGGCTATTCCTGTGATTAAGGGCATTAAAACCGAAACCGAGCGATTTGCCGGAGCTGTAGAAACATATTGTGTAGAGGCATTGATGCAGGATGGAAAAGCGCTTCAAGCCGGAACCTCACATTTCTTGGGACAAAACTTTGCCAAAGCTTTTGATGTGACTTTTCAGAACAAAGATGGCAAACAGGAATATGTTTGGGCTACCAGCTGGGGTGTGTCTACAAGGTTGATGGGAGCACTCATTATGACCCATTCTGATGACAACGGATTGGTGTTGCCTCCAAAAGTGGCCCCATTGAAAGTGGTGATTGTTCCTATCTATAAAAATGATCAACAGCTTGACCGGATCAAAGAAAAGACAAATCGATTAATTGATTTATTGCGTCAAAACGATATTACCGTCAAACTGGATGATGACGATACTAAAAAACCCGGATGGAAGTTTAATGAATACGAATTCAAGGGAGTGCCTGTAAGGTTGGCTATAGGACCAAAGGATTTGGAAAACAATACGGTAGAAATCGCCAGAAGAGATACAGGCGAAAAAATCATCGTTGCTTATGAAGAACAATCATTATTAAATACCATAAAGCAATTATTGGACGATATTCAGAAAAATCTTTTCAAAAAAGCATTGGAATTCAGAAATGATCATACCTATCATGCCCGGGATTATGAAGAGTTTAAAAAACTAATCGAGGCGGGTGGTTTTGTATATGCTTATTGGGACGGTACTCCTGAAACCGAATTGGCTATTAAAGAAGAAACCAAAGCTACAATACGTTGTATTCCTTTGGAGGAATCATTTCCTGAAGGAAAATGTATTTACACAGGAAAACCTGCGCGACACAAAGTGATTTTCGCACGTGCTTATTAAATTTTTATATGAAACAAAATAAAGACATAGAACTCATTCAACAACTATTGTTGGAAAAATCTGCGACCAAACAGGATGTATATTCCATTACCTTGAAAAAATTTGAAATTTTTAAACATAAAGCAGAAGAATTAGCCGATTTCTTAACAGGAAAAATTTCCGCTAAAGATCCTCGTTTAACATTTGAGATACTCAAATCGACCGAAAATTATTTTGAATTGAAAATTGCCGGAGACATTTTGGTATTTTTCATGCATACCAATGTTTTTGACTTTGATAAATCGCATTATATTTGGAAAACCTCTTATGTCAGGAATCATTATTTGAATTCTTTCTGTGGAATGATTTCGGTCTATAATTTTTTATCCGATTCATTTAAATATAATCGTTCTAACGATCTTGGTTATTTGATTGCCAGAATTTTTGTCAACCGGGAAGAACATTTTTTTGTGGAAGGCAAAAGACAACTCAGTTTTTTGTACAATGATTTCGTTCACAATGTACTTGATGACCAATATGTTGAAAAAGTGATGAATTCTATTGTGCTTTACACGTTAAGTTTTGATTTGCTGGTGCCACCTTTTGAAGAAAACATGATTGCAACAGTGGCCGACATAAAAGAGATAGGAGAGAAGGTGGCAATTCGTACCGGTAAAAGATTGGGTTTCAAATACAATCTTGATGACAACAATCAAGGGTAAAAATTTTTTTGAAAAAAATTTTGCGGATTTAAAAATATTATTACTTTTGCAATCCCGAAAGGGAAAATGGCCCGTTCGTCTAGGGGTTAGGACGCAAGATTTTCATTCTTGAAACAGGGGTTCGATTCCCCTACGGGCTGCTAAATTTGATTGGAAATTTTATATAATTAAAAAAGATTATGGCAAACCACAAATCGGCAAAAAAGAGAATCAGACAAATTCAAAAAAGACGGTTGCACAATCGTTATTTTGCTAAAACTACACGTAATGCAATCAAGAAATTGAGGTTGGAAAAAGACAAAACGGTTGCTGCGGAAAATCTTCCCAAAATTATTTCCATGATTGATAAGCTTGCCAAAAGAAACATCATCCACAAAAACAAAGCAGCCAGGTTGAAATCCCAGTTGACCAAAAAGGTGAACTCTTTGTAAAAACGAATTCATAACTTTTATCAAAAAGCCCTTGAGATGAATCAAGGGCTTTTTTATTTCAAACAAATTTGAATTGAAAACCTCACCCCGCCCTTACGCCCCCCCCCCCTCTCCTTGTGAAGGAGAGGGGCATGGGGGAGAGGTCTTTTATACTTTTCAATAGCAAGAATTCTTGCATTTCGGGCATATTGCGATTCTATAATTCGTCATTTCACCAAAATCTGTTTGCCGGGGATTTAAAAACCTCACCCCGCCCTTACGGGCACCCCTCTCCTTGTGAAGGAGAGGGGCATGGGGAGAGGTCTTTTTTCGCTTCTAAATTGCTAAAATCCCTGCCTTCTGTGCAAATTACGTTTCTATAATTTGTATTTGCAAAAAAATCTATTTGCCGGGGAATTTAAAACCTCACCCGTCCTTGCGGGCACCCCTCTCCTTTGTAAGGAGAGGGGCTTGGGGTGAGGTCTTTTTTCACTTCTAAATTGCTAAAATTCTTGCCTACGGGCATTTTTGATTTTATTCGCCTCCATTGTGAAATCTCTGTATAATTTACCAATAAAAGCGTAAACATTTTTTATTTATGAGAAAATTGCGTGACAGGGTGCAAAAACAGCAATCACTACAATAAAAGAATATGGAAAAAATACGCTATGGTTCAAATGGATTCCAAAAGAAAGAAAATCATTTTGATGTTTACCGGCAAATTAGCATTTTAATCTGTCAAAGCCAACAATCAAAGATAAATTGTCAGCATTGGAGAGAGTAATATTGAATTTACCAAAAATAGGAAAGGAAATCAAAAGCTTCCGTGGAATTTATACCGATCTGAATACTTCTCGTTATATACTCTCAAAATATAAATACCTTTTGCTATATAAACTTCAGGTTTGATGATTTGATTTCCTTGCATCAAAGGCAGATGTTTGAGATAAATCAATTTTCCTGTGGCATCGAAAATCTCCACAAAATATTCTCCTTGATCGGGAATATTGACAGAAATGATGGTTTGGTTTCCCTGGTTGTAAACAGATTGAATGCTCAATTTGTTGTTTTTTACGGGACAAGTGGCAGCGGTTTGGGCAACCAATTCCAAATTTCCGTCATAATCCTGTTGCCATAAACGGTAATAATTGGTTTCTCCGGAATTTTTGTCAGTATAATCATAGTTTTGGATTACATGCGAATTGCCATTTCCGGGGATTGTGGCTATTTTTGTCCATTCCGATCCATTGATGCTTTTTTCGAGGATAAACCATTGATTGTTGATTTCGCTGGCTGTGGCCCATTGCAGCAGGATGTTACCGTCTTCGCACCGGGCGGTGAAATGAAGCAACTCCACAGGAAGCGGGTCGTTGATGTCGGATAGCGTCCATGCAGCAAAAAAGTTGGCAGCGCTTACGGGTCCGGTGGTAAGCACATTGGAGGCAGTATTGATACTTGCCTGCAGTGGCCACATGTCGCCCCATTTATTCAGGTTGTTGTTGAAGCGTTGGGCGCCTAAGACATTTTCACTTGTGAAAGTATTGCCGGCAGCGGTCCATTCATTGTCGATGTAGGTGAAAGTCATATTGCCAACAGATGGTTTGGTAGAATAGTTTTGGGCATTGATTACCCAAAAACGGTCGATGGCTTTGGCAGAGTGGTTGGCAGCATTGGGCGAAAGAAACTGAGCCATATGGGTGACCATGCTCGGGCGGTAAGTATTGTTGTCCCAATTTGGTCCATCATAGGTGCTAAAATCGATATATCCGCTTGCTCCAACTCCACCGGCAGAAATTTGCAGGGTAAAAGGAATGGTTATACCGGCATCGCCGGTTTGGGCGTTGTTGCCAAAGCCGGCCCCTGCACCGGCGTTGTCTGCAAACGGAATGGTGTATATGCCCGTATTACCGCCAATATACCATCTGATGCGGTTGGTTTCGTTTTCGCTCACAATACGTCCTGCATTAGGGACAATGGCATTGCCGTTAGGGTTGTCGATGACCAGAAAAACCCCGTCCCGCATAACCATATAGGTGGCGGTATTGCTGAATACCAAACGGGATTGGGCATTTGAGCATGGCATATTGGTAAACAGGTAAATGTAAATTAAAGATAAAAGCATTAAAATTTTATATTTCATTTGCTTAAGCATAGGACTTAAATTTATTTTTAATTATCCGATCGATGCATTATAGAAGTTTTTGAAGGTTCAACTTCTTTCATCTTTAGTTCCTTTACCAAAGGTTGAATTGGCTGCGGAGCCAATGGGAATCTTACACCTTCGTGTTTTGAAATTAATTCACCCGTATCAGGATCAATATAGTCAGCTCTATTAGCAATGATGTACCATGTGAATTTTGCGTTTGATTGGCCATTATTCAGTTCTATCACATCAAAACCATTTTTTGTTCTGTTGGTTACATATACCCCATTGCACTCATCATTTAATTGAATAAATACCTTCAACGGATATTGATCATTGACAATAATATTTCTAGAGAGAATCGGATCAATTGAAATATGACACTTTCCATTTTTAAGTTGACCCTCACCGGCATCCATAAAGAGAATTTCCGGCGCTTCTGGACAAAACATTGTTCTGGCATCCTTTTTCCCTTCAAGCCCCCAAACATCAGTAGAAGCAGTACCACCAAAACCGACAATGTTTATAATTTTAAAATTTGTTCCACCGGCTCTATATGCAACGTATACTCCTGTATTTGAGTTGCTACCTGCAATAAACATACCGGCGCCCTGATTATTAGCAATATTCCCATTCTTAATAGCAGACATGCCTAAAGGAGTACCTGTAAATGTAGCTCCTGTGCCTGAAACAAAAAATGAATTTGAATTAGCGCCTACACCTACTACTCCAGCCCCATCATTAGCTTGAGAAAATCCGTAAACGCCCCAACTTTGAGATGTCGTATTTCCATAACCAAAAACTCCTACATTAGAGCTACTGAAAGCACCTCCACTGCCGTTGATTAAGTATTGACCTGTAATATTATTACCAGTACCAATTATACCAGTACCATTTGCATTGGAATTAAATCCATATATCCCAAAAGCAGTTGAAGAATTTGTTTGACCGGTAATCGCATTGACAGAGCTTAATACTCCTAATTGAAACACATTGGAAGGAGTTGCGTTAATTCCAACAAAACCATTTTGATCAATGCTAATTCTATTGACATTATTGGTGCGTATATCATTGGGTTTCAAATACAATCTTGATGACAACAATCAAGGGTAAAAATTTTTTTGAAAAAAATTTTGCGGATTTAAAAATATTATTACTTTTGCAATCCCGAAAGGGAAAATGGCCCGTTCGTCTAGGGGTTAGGACGCAAGATTTTCATTCTTGAAACAGGGGTTCGATTCCCCTACGGGCTGCTAAATTTGATTGAAACTTTATATTATTAAAAAAAGATTATGGCAAACCACAAATCGGCAAAAAAGAGAATCAGACAAATTCAAAAAAGAAAGTTGCACAATCGTTATTTTGCTAAAACTACACGTAATGCAATCAAGAAATTAAGATTGGAAAAGGACAAAACGGTTGCTTCGGAAAAACTTCCCAAAATTATTTCCATGATTGACAAACTTGCCAAAAGAAACATCATCCACAAAAACAAAGCAGCCAGGTTGAAATCCCAGTTGACCAAAAAGGTGAACTCTTTGTAGAAGCGAATTCATAACTTATAACAAAAAGCCCTTGAGATGAATCAAGGGCTTTTTTATTTCAAACAAATTTGAATTGAAAACCTCACCCCGCCCTTACGGGCACCCCTCTCCTTGTGAAGGAGAGGGGCATGGGGAGAGGTCTTTTTTCACTTCTAAATTGCTAAAATTCTTGCCTACGGGCATTTTTGATTTTATTCGCCTCCATTGTGAAATCTCTGTATAATTTACCAATAAAAGCGTAAACATTTTTTATTTATGAGAAAATTGCGTGACAGGGTGCAAAAACAGCAATCACTACAATAAAAGAATATGGAAAAAATACGCTATGGTTCAAATGGATTCCACAACAAGAAAATCATTTTGGTGTTTATCAGCAAATTAACATTCTAATGTTTCAAAGTCAACAATCAAATATAAAATTGCCAGAATTGAAGAGAGTTTTAATATCGAATCAACCAAAAAAGAGGAGAGAAAATCAAAAGTTTCCGTGGAATTTATACCGATCTGAATACTTCTCGTTATATACTCTCAAAATGTAGATACCTTTTGCTATATAAACTTCAGGTTTGATGATTTGGTTTCCTTCCATCAAAGGCAGATGTTTGAGATAAATCAATTTGCCTGTGGCATCGAAAATCTCCACAAAATATTCTCCTTGATCGGGAATATTGACAGAAATGATGGTTTGGTTTCCCTGGTTGTAAACAGATTGAATGCTCAATTGGTTGTTTTTTACGGGACAAGAAGCAGCGGTTTGGGCAACCAATTTCAAATTCCCGTCATAATCCTGTTGCCATAAACGGTAATAATTGGTTTCTCCGGAAATATTGTCTATATAATCATAGTTTTGGATCACGTTGGAATTTCCATTTCCGGGTAATGTGGCTAATTGGGTCCATTCCGATCCATTGATGCTTTTTTCGAGGATAAACCATTGATTGTTGATTTCGCTGGCTGTGGCCCATTGCAGCAGGATGTTACCGTCTTCGCACCGGGCGGTGAAATGAAGCAACTCCACAGGAAGCGGGTCGTTGATGTCGGATAGCGTCCATGCAGCAAAAAAATTGGCAGCGCTTACGGGTCCGGTGGTAAGCACATTGGAGGCAGTATTGATACTTGCCTGCAGTGGCCACATGTCGCCCCATTTATTCAGGTTGTTGTTGAAGCGTTGGGCGCCTAAGACATTTTCACTTGTGAAAGTATTGCCGGCAGCGGTCCATTCATTGTCGATGTAGGTGAAAGTCATATTGCCAACAGATGGTTTGGTAGAATAGTTTTGGGCATTGATTACCCAAAAACGGTCGATGGCTTTGGCGGAGTGGTTGGCAGCATTGGGCGAAAGAAACTGAGCCATATGGGTGACCATGCTCGGGCGGTAAGTATTGTTGTCCCAATTTGGTCCATCATAGGTGCTAAAATCGATATATCCGCCTGCTCCAACTCCACCGGCAGAAATTTGCAGGGTAAAAGGAATGGTTATACCGGCATCGCCGGTTTGGGCGTTGTTGCCAAAGCCGGCCCCTGCACCGGCGTTGTCTGCAAACGGAATGGTGTATATGCCCGTATTACCGCCAATATACCATCTGATGCGGTTGGTTTCGTTTTCGCTCACAATACGTCCTGCATTAGGGACAATGGCATTGCCGTTAGGGTTGTCGATGACCAGAAAAACCCCGTCCCGCATAACCATATAGGTGGTGGTATTGCTGAATGCTAAACGGGATTGGGCTTGAATATTTAATGAATGTTGAATTATAAGAGAAAAAAGGATAACTATTTTCTTTTTAATATACATATTTATTTGTTTTTCAATTTTTCAATTTCCATTTTTAAATCTTCTATTTGTTGTTGTTGTTCTTTGATGGCTTCTACTAATATAGGTACTAATTGAACATAATCAACAACTTTTCCTATCATAAATTGTTCTGTTTGTGGTTGTCTTGGTGAATTTATAGAGTTTGACAGAGGAATTGCCTTTGTTGCAACAATTTCCGGTATAACTTTTTCTACGCTTTGAGCAATAAAACCGTAATATATCTTTTCATCTCCTTCGCTTGATTTAAACAAATCAGTGTTATATTGATATGTGATACTTTGTAAACTTAATACTTTTGAAAGGGCATTAGTAAGTGGTTGTATGTTCTTTTTTAACCTCTCGTCAGAAACATTATACAATCCATTTGCATAAGCTAATCCACCTGTAAATACACCTCCAAAACCCAGCCAAGGACCAGTAGTTGGAATGCTTCCTCTGACCCCATAAAAATTAGAATAATTTCCGGTACCTCTTACACCGGTTATTCCAGTAGCCCCACTTGTCGCCAATGCTAAACCTGCGACTGCAGCAGGAGCATATGAATTACCATTATAATTGTTAATACTTTCAACAACATTATATCCACTGGTCGTCGTTCCATAAAACCATCCTCCACCACCATCTCCAACAGTAGCAATTCCATTTACTGCCCAATTTACACCCGCAACATTTTTATATGCAGTAAAAACATCTCCGGCACCCGATGGGGCTACTAATGCACTATTTCCTATGATTACCTCTTTAGTATTTAATATCCTCATCCTCTCTGTATTATTTGTTTTGAATCACTGTTGTCCAAAATAATTTCTAAAAAAATACCATCATACACCGCAGAAAATAAAAAATAAAAAAGACAGGAATAAATTTCCTGCCTTTTTGTTTTGCTTTTTAATTTTGCTACAAAAAAGCAAAACTTATGAGAAGTCTATCAAAACGCAAAAATAAACAAAAATTCTTTGCCCCTGTACCGGTTTTTGGACAGCTTGTATCCCTTATCCAGCAAGCCAATATAGACCACATCATTGCGCATTCCTTATCTGACAAGCATTCCAAAAAGATGAAAACCAAAAATCATCTCTACCTAATGCTCATTGCTGTTATTACTCGTCTTTCCTCTATTCGGGAACTCTGTGCCCTTATCCTTGCTCACAAAAAATCTCTCCACCAAATGGGTTTAAGCCATATTCCTAAAAGAAGCACTATCAGTTATGTCAACAAACACAGAGATAGTGAGGTGTTTGAGCGTATCTATCAACATTTATACAAACGGTATCGTTCAGTTATTTTGGACAGCATGCAAAGCCCGATATTAAAGCGATTGGGGAAGAGGGTAGTGACAGATAGCACGATAGTAGGTCTATTCAGCAGTGTGATGAGAACAACCGGGCGGAAAGCGGTGAATGGAAAACAAAAAGGTGGGATTAAATTGCATTGTACCATAGAAAATGGGATGCATGTCCCAAAAATCCATTATATCAGTGAAGCAACAGTTAATGACCAGAAAGGAATAGAAAAGATGGAATTAGAAAGAGGAGTGATATACATTATGGATAGAGGATATTTGAACTATGAATTTTTTGACAAATTAGATGAGAAAGGTGTGTATTATGTGTGTCGGATGAAAGAGAATGCTGTATATGAGAGCATAGAAGAAAAAGAAATACCTGATAGTAGCGATGCTGGGATAATAAAAGACGAGATAATAGAAAAGGCACTAAAAGATGGTAAGAAGATACGAATAAGGCGGGTAGCATATTGGGATGATGTGAGTAAAAAGACGTATGAATATGCGACAAATTTAATGGATATAGAAGTAGATGCTATACCATTGTTATACAAAAGTCGTTGGCAGATAGAGATCACCTTTCGTCAATTGAAACAGAATTTTGGTATAAAGTATTTTTTAGGAGACAATGAGAATGCGATAAAGATACAGATATGGTGCTGTCTGATAGCGAATTTATTGATGACGATGATACACAAGAGAGTAAGGGAGCGTAGGAAGGATATAGCATTTAGTAATGTAGCGAGTTTTGTGAGATTGAATATACATAGTTATGTAGATGTTGTAAAGTTTTTGATAGAGAAGATAGAGGATATAGAGAAGATATTAGGGGAAAAGATAAATAATAGAGAATTGCAATTAAGTTTATTTGAGAGTGGTTGAAAGGGGGGGAGTATGTTTTAAAAATCAGAAAAATAAAAATTTAAGTTATTGATAATCAATAGCTTAAATTTTTATTGAAAAATATTTTGGACAATAGTGGTTTTGAATACTAAATCTACATTATCCGTTGTTCCAACAAAATGCGTGCCCGGTGTAGTTCCTGCGTTTCCGGTGGTCAGCCAGGCATCGGCCGGGGTGCCATAATCCAATAATTTTTCCCAACGAGATCCGTTCCAAAAGTAAAATCCTGTACCCGCAGCACCTGTACCTGCAATTGAGTTGTTTGTATTATAAACAAGCATAGATGTGGTAGGTCCTCCACCGGCAAGCCCGTAGGTGCCCGTATTGGTCAAACTCACACGAGGAATTAATAATCCTTTGTCGGTAAAATTTACATCCAGGCCGGCATCACCCGCAGGTGCGGCTCCTGAAGGATTGATACCTATTCCTTGTCCCATCATCAATAATGGGAGGTAGGCAAAAAGTATTAAGAAAATATTTTTTTTCATGGCTGTAAAATTTTAAGTAAATTTAAGAACTTTTTCAATACATTAGACGATTTTTAACAAAAAAAGTTGCTTTTGGTTTAAAATTTTTTTAAGTAAAAAGAATTAAGCAAATATATACCTTAAAGTAAGATAAACACACTGTTTTGTCTAAAGATTTAAATCATACAAAGCAACTTATTTGTATTTGAAAGAATTTTTTTCAACATATAAGCTGGAAATGCTTAATTTTAAGATGTTAAAAAGTTTTTGTTTTTGTGTCGAACTTTTGAGCTTTTCAAACGTATAATTGCGAAGGTTTTTCATGAAAAAGTTGATGAAATATGGATTTGTGATGTTGATTCCCGTTCTGGGAACCGGCATGTTTTTTTCCGGCAATGAGCATACGGAGGTTGAGGCATCAACCAATACCGGAAACAGTTCATTGTCTGTTTTTTCCAATGCATACGAAAATATTCAGGTGACGTATCATCAATATTCATTTCAATTTATCTTGCACAAAGAAATGATGTCCCCATTTTGGAAAGACGACCCAAAAGTGAATTTTTGGCAACAGGTGGTCCGTCTTTCTCCTGATTCGGGAATTTTGAATATTTCCACAACAAGGGAAATTTTGGGAATTTATGCCGTAAAAGATTGGGACGGCAAACCTGCCGAAGAAAGACAAGCCATTCGCGACAGCATCAGAAAATTAAAAAATTTGCCGGAGGATGTGTCCATTTATTTTACACCCGGCAAAAAACATTTTTACAACCAGGACAGTATTTTGCCATTATTGCAAAAAGCATCGGAGATTTTTGCTTCACAAATGGTTGACCCTTTTTATGCACAGGCAGTTTTGTTGATAGAATCACCGGTTGCCAATCAAAAATCGTCGGCAGGTGCGTACGGACATTTTCAATTGATGAAAAAAGTGGCCATACAGATGGGATTGACAGTCAATCGTCATGTGGACGAAAGGGAGGATTTTGACAAATGCGCCGTAGGTGCTGCACGGTTGTTTAGAACAGTTTGCATTCCCGAAACACAAAAAATATTGGACGAATTGTGTATCCCATACACAGGCCAGGAATTATGGTTTAAACTCCTGGTGCTGCATGTATATCATGCCGGTGCATACAACGTAAAAAAAGCCATTCTTGCCAACATGCCGATAGATGACGGAAATTTGTTGATCAAACGTTTATGGGAAACCAAGGCCGGAGCTTTTGGCAATGAATCCCAAAATTATACCCAATTGGTCCTTGCCAATCATTTTAAAATTATCCGTGAATACGGCATAGATGCATTATATGCCCAAAGTTCAGAACAATGACCGAGATAGAACCTTATGATGGCTGGCGCCATTTGTATAAACCGGAAGAAGATGAGCTGTCGCCATTTTTCGGAAAGGAATATGACCCTTATTTATGCAGAGATGTAATCTATAACTATTACATTCATCCGCAATGGGACAGTTTTGGTTCTGCCACTTTGTATTGCAAGTTGCTTTATGCCGATTATCACAGAGGATTGGCAATCATAGAACTCTTGGGTGAGTGGAATGATTGTCTCTATAATGATATCATGTTTCTAAAAAGAAATCTTGTGGATCACTTAATTTATGAGGGAATTAATAAGTTTGTGTTGATTGCCGAAAATGTGTTGAATTTTCATTTTTATGACACATCTTATTATGAAGAGTGGAATGAAGAAATAGAAGACGGATGGATTGCTGTGATTAATCCGATGGAACATGTGTATCAAGATATGTTGCAAAATAAGTTGAACTATTATATGTTGTTGACGGACGAGTTTTGCCGCGTACCTTGGAGAACCATGAGTCCTGTGAAGTTGGAGCAATGGATAGAAGCAAAGTTGTTCCCTAAAATTACTCAAGGAGCTTAGAACTGTTTTTAATGGGAATCATCAAAGCAAGGTTAATGAGCAGGTAGGCCATACCAGCAGTGAAAGCCGCAAACATCAACAATTTAAAATAAAAAAAATAGACAGAAATATATCTGATGGCAAATCCTGCCATTATATCCATAAATGCCGTAATAAAAACAAGCAAAAAAACCTTGAAGTTACCGGGTTTGTTTTGCATGTTGAGAAAATGCATCAACGCAAACAAAAAAACACCCATAGCCATAAAGTGAGGAATGGCAATTTCCGACAGTCCTTGCCAATCGGCAGGATTGATAAATTGTTGTTCGTCGCCAAAGTATTTTAGCTTTACATTCTGCAAATTCCAACCAATTTTATGATGAAAAAGCAAAATCGACGACATCCATATTCCAACCCCTGTAAACAACAGAATCCATAATGACAAATGCAATCCAACTGCGGGTTTCCTTTGATTCAAAGGGGTTTTAAATTTTTTTTTGATAGAAGGATAGAAAAAAAGGCACGCTGCAAGAATGTTAATTGAATGGGAGAGATAACCCGATATGAGAAATATCCTCGAACTGTCAAAAATGTCGAAAATTAAACTCAAAGGAGAAAGAAAAAACAATAGATGAATACAACCTGTAAAAACATACAATATCAACATAGATTTTTTTTGAGTGTTTCTCAGCAGAAAAGAACCCACCAGCATCCAAAACATACCGTAGAAAAATATGTCCTGGTGCACTTGCTCCAACCATGAAGAAAAATCAAGGTTTAAGGGGAACTCCTGAGTGCCTTTGAAGTAGATTGTGACGTTCTGGGGATCAAAGCCAAAATTGTAATAAAAAAATGTGAATTTACCCAGCCAAAAAGAAATAAGAAACAATGCAAAGAATCGTATCAGCCAGTTGAATATCTTGCCCTGTTGTCCGTGGCCGGTAAGGATAAACTTCATGAATCTGCTAAATTTTTTAGGAACTTTTGTTTGTACAATTTAACGATGGCAGCCGAAATGCGGGCATGTTTAACAACAGCCTGAGCCGACATAGTAGAACCACTGATGATGGGAATGTCCCTTCTTAATGCCAGCGGATCACTATTGAGAGATTTGCCCTTAAGCAAAGCAAGCCATTTTGATGAAGGCATATATTGTTCGGGTTCTCTAAAAGTGAGGATATTGACATATTGAATTTTTTCATCGGGGCTAAAAACATAAAGCACAACTTCAGGTTGGGTTCTCACATGATGAATATCGGCAAGTGAAATGGCTTGTATATTTTGATTTTTAACGACCAAATAAACGCTGACCAGCGATGATTCCGTGTCAAAACCGCTCCATTGTTTTATTTTCAGTTTGTCTTCATTGTTTAAAACGATATTGTGAATCTTTACTTGTGATCCCGGAAAGTATTCAGTTAAAATTTTTTCAGGGGGTTTGCCGGAGTTGTCATAAAACAGGGAAGGGGCAAATGCCCACAACCCTGTCAAAACAATGAAATAAAGTATGTAATGTCTCATTTTCATCAAAAAATAAAACCTAAGCCCAAGTTTAATTGGGTGTTATTGCCGGGTTCAAAAGTACGCACTTTTTTGCTTCGGATAGTGTAATCGGCCTTGAACACAATTTGAGGATGCGGATAAAAATTCAAACCGGTAGTTAAAACGGCATTCCATTTTGCGGGATTTTCGCTACCTGTAAAAACTTTTTTATGTAAATTATATTGTTCGTATCTTACATAAGGATAAAGCAAAATATCCGTGTTTTTTTTGTTAAACCAAGGCCATATATTATATCCTGCTTGTGCGTAAAAGCCCTCCACTTCGCGGCTTCGTCCGGGCACCGAACGGTAAGCACTGTCGCCTTCGGCCTGTCCGATAACATACATAGCTTTGATATTCCATCGATGCGCTTGATACTGCAAGTCGGTGACATACATGGCATATTGGGCTTTTTCCCTGACCGGGGTCAATGTTTGTCCACCCTCTCCGGCACTTCCTTCACCATAATACATAGCCACACCGGCAATCAAACCCTGAATGCCTTGATAGTTGATTCTTACTGTGGTGGCCAGTTGGTTAAAATTGACGTTAGCTCCTTTTTGACGTGCATTTTTGATCCAATCGGTTACATACTCGGTGCGCAATCCATTGGTTAACGATACCTTATAGGCGAAACCTTTCCAAAGGTCACCATAGGCCATCAATCCCAAGTCGCGCCATACGGTGGGTATAATGTTTTGTTCTACTTCCGGGCGAAAAACTCCGTTGAATACGGTTGGTTCGTGATACTCGTTCATGATGCTGATAGGCAACAATATCAATCCCGACCGCAGATTTACATGTTTGTTGATCAGGAAATCGGTGTATAAAAATTCGGTATACACTTCCGGTTCTTTGTTAAACGCATTGTCGATACCTGCATGTTCGATCTCGAGTTCGGAATTGATAATAATTTTGTCGGACACTTTATACCCGATATAAGGAACAAATCTTAGCACATCTCCTTTGGCAATTTTGTTTTGATTAAAATATTGCGAAACAAAAATATCGCCATAACCTGCAATGGAAAGTCCTTTTTGTGCGTAATAAACCTTTGAAGCAGCCGGTCCGAGACCCGAATAACTTTCAAATGTCAATTCCGGCATGACACTTTGCAAACGTTGTCGTCGCATATCTTCCTTTAATGCTTCCAACTCCAGACGAATACTGTCTAAAGCAGATTGGGCAAATGAATTTAGCCCTATCAAACAAATACCTGCAAACAAAGTTACTTTTTTCATAAGCTCATTATTTTAATTTAGAATAATTTTAAATAACAGTGCAAACGTACATATAAAAGAATTTGTTGGTCAATACCCTATTTAAGGTATTTTTCCTGCCGGATAAAGAAAATCTGTTTTCATAGAAATAAAATATAAATGCCTTGCAATGTGAGAGATATTGCGAAAGATTTCCGGGTGTTTGTTTCAAAAGGATGCTTATGGAATAGTTTTTTTGATAATTGACTATCACGTGATTTCTTAAAGAATTACAATAAAAGCACACAGCCAATTTTATGTTTAATTTTGCAGGAATTATGGATACGAAAATAATACACGATCCGGTCAGATTCATTACCATTGAAGGTGCGAGGGTACATAACCTGAAAAACATCAATGTGTCGTTGCCAAGATACCGTTTGATAGTTTTCACAGGAGTGAGTGGAAGCGGAAAATCATCATTGGCATTTGACACGATATATGCCGAGGGGCAAAGAAGGTTTATAGAAACGCTCTCTTCGTATGCACGTCAGTTTATGGGCAATTTGGAGAAGCCCGATGTGGATAAAATATCCGGTTTGTCTCCGGTTGTTGCCATAGATCAAAAAACTATCAGCAATAATCCAAGGTCGACTGTTGGAACCATCACCGAAATTTACGACTTTTTGAGATTGTTGTATGCCAAGGTTTCCGAAGCAAGGTCATATGTGACCGGAAAACCCATGGTAAAGTATTCCGAACAACAAATGATGGATGCCATTTTGCAGGAATATTCAGGAAAAAAGATCAAAATATTGGCCCCCCTGGTCAAAGGAAGAAAAGGAATTTACAAAGATTTGATATCCCAAATAAAGAAAAAAGGATTCTTGTATGCCCGTATTGACGGGCAAATTGTGGATATTACAGAGCCAATCCATATCGACCGGTTCAAAACCCACGATATTGAAGCTTTGATAGATACATTAACAGTCGAACCCGGAAAAGAAAGACGACTGACGCAAAGTATACAATTGGCCCTTCAATTGGGCAAAGGAAGCATCATGATAATGGACGAAAATGAACAGACCAAAATATACAGTAAAAATTTGATGTGTCCCGACAGCGGCATCAGTTATGATGACCCTTCCCCCAATACTTTTTCGTTCAACTCTCCGTATGGTTCTTGTCCTATCTGTAATGGTATAGGAACCGTGGCAAAAATCAAAGAAGAAAATATAATCAAAAATAAGAAAAAGTCCATAGCCGACGGAGCAATCATCCCCCTGCAAGAACTGAAATCGTGGATCATTTATCAAAAACTTGAGAAATTAGGGAAAAAATATCATTTTACATTAAAAACCCCTTTGAAAGATTTTTCAAAAGAAGCGTTGGATGCTGTGTTGTTTGGAACAAAAGATACGATATACATTAAAGAGGAAGGTTTTTCAATACCGTATGAATTTGAAGGCATCATTCCCATGATTCGCCGTATGGCTGAAGAAAGTGAATCGTATGCTTTAAAAAAATGGGCTGCCGGCTTTTTGGAAAACGAAACATGTCCCGAATGTCAAGGCAGCCGCTTGAAAAAAGAGGCCCTTTATTTTTATATCGACGATAAAAATATTGCACAGTTGGCAGATATGCCTTTAGAAAACTTGCAAGAGTTTATAGCATCATTGCATACAAAACTCAACGACAGGCAAATGCAGATTGCCGGGGATATTTTGACAGAAATCAAAACGCGCATACAATTTATTCTTGACGTGGGGTTGGGTTATTTGACCTTAAACAGAACCGCCAAAACACTTTCCGGTGGTGAAGCCCAACGCATACGGCTGGCCACCCAGATTGGTACAGGTCTGACCAATGTATTGTATATCCTGGATGAACCAAGCATTGGCTTGCATCAAAGAGACAATCAAAGGTTGATAGAATCTTTGAAAAACATACGTGACTTAGGCAACACTATCATAGTGGTTGAGCACGACAAAGACATTATGTTGGCTTCGGATTATCTTGTAGATATTGGACCCGGCAGTGGAAGTAAGGGAGGAGAGGTAGTTGCCGCCGGCCCGCCAAGTGAAGTGGTAAAAAAAGACAGTTTAACAGGCAAGTTTCTATCTGAAGATTTGAAGATACCTGTGCCGGTTGAGAGAAGGAAAGGCAATGGTAAGTTTATCCGATTAAAAGGAGCCAGAGGCAACAATTTGAAAAATATAAATTTGGAGATACCTTTGGGAAAATTTATATGTGTCACCGGGGTAAGTGGAAGTGGCAAATCGACCTTGATTCACGAAACATTATATCCGGCATTGCATAATCATTGCTATCGCACACGTTTGCCTTCGTTAGATTATGATTCAATCGAAGGGTTGGAGCATATCGATAAAGTGATCGAAATTGATCAAAAACCCATTGGCCGTACGCCCCGGTCCAATCCGGTCACGTATATTGGAGCATGGGGCCCCATACGCGATTTATTTGCCATTTTGCCCGAGTCGAAAATCAGAGGATATAAACCCGGCCGTTTTTCGTTTAATGTAAAAGGCGGTAGATGTGAAAATTGTTCGGGTTCGGGTTATCAAACAATTCAAATGAACTTTTTGCCCGATGTGAATATCTTATGTCCGATATGCAAAGGCATGCGTTTTAACCGTGAAACCCTTCAGGTCAAATTTAAAGGAAAAAATATTCATGATGTTCTGGAAATGACGGTTGACGAAGCTGTGGAATTCTTTGAAAATCAACCATTGATTCTGAGTAAAATCAAAATTTTGCAAGAGGTAGGGCTGGGATATTTAAAACTTGGACAACCTTCCAATACATTATCGGGTGGCGAAGCCCAAAGGATAAAATTATCTTCGGAACTCAACAAAAAAGCCACAGGAAAAACTTTTTATATCATGGATGAACCTACCACCGGACTTCATTTCAAAGACATAGACTTGTTGCTGAAAGTAATAGACAGGTTGGTAGACCAAGGAAACACGGTGTTGGTTATAGAGCACAACATGGACGTAATCAAATATGCCGATTATATCATCGACCTGGGTCCGGAAGGAGGAGAGAAAGGAGGGAACATAACTTTTTGTGGTAGTCCGGAAGAAATGATATCTTTGGAAAATAATTATACTGCATATTATCTTAAAAAAGAATTAAAAAACTTAAATTCAGCTAAGCATGCCGCTGAAAGGACATTTCAATCATAAAACCTGGAGCGAAAAAAAAGCCAATGATGCTTGGGCTATCTTCAAGATTATGTCGGAGTTTGTAGAAGGTTACGAAAGGTTAGCCGATATTGGCCCGTGCGTGTCTATCTTTGGTTCGGCCCGGTGTGATCAAGACGATCCCAATTATCAAATGGCAGAAGAAATAGCAGAAGAATTGACACGCAAAGGTTATGGAATTATTACCGGTGGCGGACCGGGAATTATGGAAGCAGCAAATAAAGGGGCAAAAAAAAGTGGCGGAATTTCTGTTGGTTTAAACATTGAGTTACCATTTGAATCTGCTCCCAATCAATTTATTGACAGAGATAAACTGATCAATTTCCGTTTCTTTTTCGTAAGAAAGGTAATGTTTGTAAAATATTCACAAGCATTTGTGGTGTTGCCGGGAGGTTTTGGTACATTAGACGAATTATTTGAAGCGATTACATTAATTCAGACGCAAAAAATAGACAAATTTCCTGTCATTTTGGTCAATCGTGAATTTTGGCAAGGATTGGTGGAATGGATCCGGCATGCACCCGCTGCTTTAAACTATATAGGCCAAAAAGATTTTGATTTGTTTCATATAGTTGATCAACCCATGGAAGTAGTTGAGATTATCGAAGATTTTTATCAGCGACACGGATTAAAACCGAAATTTTAAGCAAATGCCGGGATATTCGATATCATCATTTTTTTATGGTTTGGCAACATTGGTGCTGTTGGGATATTTATTTTCAGTGGGAGATTTTATCTTGATACCATTTTTTTTGGCAGTGCTGATTTTTCTGTTTCTTAATAAGTCGTCAAAAGTTTTGGTAAATTTTATCAAGCAGCATGTTTGGAAAAATATGCCTTTTTGGTCTGGTTTTTTGATGGTGTTTTTGGTTATGTCAGCCATGGCTTATCTTATGATCAATACATTGATTGTCAATATACAAGAAATCATCACTTTTGTGAATGAAGGAAATCTGACTATCCCGGAAGAAAAATTATCATTTTTCAACAAGATATTTGATCAAACAAAATCACAATTATTGCAATGGCAAGAAAAAAATCTGGATATAGCGGGCATCATTTCAAAATTGTTTTCAGGTATTATGGACATTTTGAATTACATTTTCATGGTGTTATTATATTTAATATTTATAATTCTGGAAGCCAGAATAATTCCCATGAAAATTAAATCTCTATCCCGGTATAGTCGGCAAAGTAGCAGCAAGATTTTAAATTTATTGGAAGACGTTGAGGATACTGTTTCTACGTATTTGTTTCAAAAAACATTAATAAGCGTTTTGACCGGCTTTTTAAGTTATATCGTCTTTGTTTTGTTTGGTTTGCCATTTGCATTTATTTGGGCATTTTTGATTTTTTCTTTTAATTTTATTCCAAACATAGGGTCAATTATAGCTTCATTGTTACCTTTTGTATTTTCATTGGTTATATTTGATGGTTTTGCGGCTTCCTTTTGGATGTTGGCTGCAGTGGGGGCCATACAATTGATCATAGGAAATTTTGTGGAACCATATTGGATGGGCAATAGTATGAATTTGAGTCCGCTGACAGTATTGTTTGCATTAGCATTTTGGGGAAGCATTTGGGGCATATCCGGCATGTTGATTTGTGTGCCCATAACCGTGATTATATTAATGATTTTTGCAAGATTCCCTTCTACCCGATCTATTGCCATTCTTATGTCTAATCAGGGAAATATCGATGAAAAAAGTGATTGAGGATATTGATAGCAATAGACAAGATCATGAGTAGGCGTAAGTTTAAATTTACACAGAAAACTGAAATAAAATTGTATTTTCTGACAGTTAGTTTGTTTAAAATTCCAGGTATTCTTTTTCAGCAATATTATTTACTCCACCTTCCCAAACCATCCATCGCAAAGGAGTGTTTTTCAAAACATATTGGGCTGTGGCACTTCTTCGTCCCGACTGGCAAATTAAAACATAGATTTTATCTTTCGACAATTCTTGCCAACGATGAACCAAATCAGGTAAGGTAATATTGATCACATTAGATGCTTTAATCCGTGGTCTTTCATGTTCTTCCCGTAAATCTACAATTACATATTGACCGGAATTGACAATATCTTTAAATTGCATAGTATTTATATTATTTTGTTTTAAACCACAAAACGTGCCATAATCATAAGTGGATAACTGTTCCCATGTTTGAGGAATTTGCTTTTCCCATAGACGTTCGTTACGGGCTATGTTGAGGATTTGAAAATCGTTTTCAAATAAATCCAGGATAAATAATCTTTGAGACAAAACATTTCCTTGCCCGGTCAAAATTTTGACAGTTTCCATAGCTTGCCATACACCGGCAATACCTGCCACCGGTCCAAGAATTCCGGTGGTTTGGCAGTCAGGACTGTCTTCGGGTGCCGGAGGTTCGGGAAATACACACCTAAGTGTAGGTCCGTGTTGATAGTTAAAGACAGAAAGTTGGAGCTGAAATTTAAATATAGAGGCAAAAACAATGGGTTTCCCTGATAAAACACATGCATCGTTGATGAAATAGCGTGAAGGGAAGTTGTCTGTGGCATCAACAATTACATCGACCGAAGGAAACACTTCCCTTGCAATGGATGCATCCAACATTTTGTCGATAGCATGTATATTAATGTGTGGATAGTTCTTTTTGATCTTCGAAGCCGCCGTTGATGCTTTAGGTTTTCCAACGTCATCAATGCCATAAAGGATCTGTCTGTGCAAATTTGTGAGGTCTATTTTGTCACCGTCGATGATGGTAATTTCGCCCACACCCGCTGCAGACAGATATTGCAATACCGGGCTGCCCAGACCGCCCGCTCCGACAATTGCCACATGTGATGCCGCCAGTTTTTTCTGAGCAATTTCTCCAAAGCCGGATAAAATTATTTGACGATGGTACCAATCCCTGTATTTTGACCAATCATACATTTTTAACATCTTTCGAGGATGGTGGCATAACCTTGTCCCACCCCTATACATAAAGTAACCAGAGCATAACGTTTATTTTGTTTGTGCAGTTCGAGTGCAGCCGTTTGTAATATACGGGTACCCGACATTCCTAAAGGATGTCCGAGTGCAATGGCACCTCCATTAGGATTGATACGAGGATCGTTGCCATCAATTTTCATTTCTTTCAAACATGCCAACACCTGCGCTGCAAATGCTTCATTGATTTCGATAATATCCATGTCTTTTAAAGACAATCCGGATCTTTTTAATGCTTTTTGCGAGGCAAAAACAGGTCCGATGCCCATAATACGGGGTTCCACACCGGCTATGGCCCAACTTACAATTCTGGCCAATGGTTTTAGATTGAAATTTTTTACGGCACTTTCTGATGCCACCAGCATAGCAGCCGCTCCATCATTTAATCCCGAGCTGTTGCCGGCAGTTACCGTACCGTCTTTTTTGAAAGCGGGTTTTAGAGCGGCTAATTTTTCCGGTGTAGTATGAGGTTTTATGAATTCATCCTTGTCAAAAACAATAGGGTCGGCTTTCCTTTGAGGAATGACAACCGGAATGATTTCTTCGGCCAACCGTCCTGATTGTTGAGCTTTTGTTGCTTTCATCTGACTTTGGAAGGCAAATTCATCCTGTTCTTCCCGAGTGATGTTATATTTTTCCACCAAATTTTCGGCAGTTTCTCCCATGCTTTCAGTACCATATAATGCCTGCATTTTGGGGTTAATAAATCTCCAACCAAAACTGGTGTCATAAATTTTTTGATCACGACCGTAGGCGCTTTCGGCTTTCGATAGAACATATGGTCCACGTGTCATGTGTTCCACTCCGCCGGCAATAAATAAGTCGCCATTATTAAGTTTAATTTGGGATGCTGCGTTAATGACGGCTGCCATACCTGAAGCACATAAGCGGTTCACGGTTTCACCGCCAATAGTATAAGGAAGACCTGCAAGAAGCAGAGCCATTCTGGCTACGTTTCTGTTGTCTTCACCGGCCTGGTTTGCACATCCCATTATTACATCTTCTATTGTTGCCGGATCAATTTCAGGATGTCTTTTCATCAACTCTTCGATGACCAATGCAGCCAAGTCATCGGTGCGAACAGGCGATAACGTTCCGCAAAAGTTTCCAATGGGAGTTCTTATTCCATCAATAATATATGCTTCATTCATTATTAAAAATTTTGTATTTTTAGGGTGTTAAAAACGGTGTAAATTTACACAAAGTAGAGATACGACAAATTTCAAGCTTTAATTACGGTACAATTTTTGGTATGTAAATTGCATATTGTTATATAAAAAGTTGGGTTATGAAAACTTCAATGAAAATAAAATTGGTTTCCTTAACATTTTTAGTATTTTTCATGTCATTTACCATGCAAAATGATCCCGGTATGGGCGATGGCAATGAAAATGAGGCAGCCAAGCAATTGCGTAAAATCAAGCATCATACGTTTCAACCGGGAGAGGTGCTCGAATACCGGCTTCACTATGGTTTTGTCGAAGCAGGAACGGCAAGATTGGAAGTTAAAAAATACGACAAAAAAATTTTTGGACGAGAAGTGTATCACGTGGTAGGAACAGGTCGCAGCAGAGGGGCTTTTGATTGGTTTTTTAAAGTTCGAGACAGATATGAAACATACCTTGATGCACAAGGGGTATTTCCTTGGTATTTTGTAAGAAGAGTAAATGAAGGAGGGTATATCATCAACCAAGATTATAAATTTTATCAACATAAACAAATTGTTGACAACGGAGAAGGAAAAACTTTTCAGGTACCTGTGGCCGTCCAAGATATGTTGTCGGCATTTTATTTTGCTAGAACGATAGATTTCAGCAATGCCCAGCCCGGTCAAATTTATACAATTGAGGCATTTGTTGATGATGAATTGTGGCCATTGAAGATTAAATTCATGGGACGAGAAACGGTAAAAGTCGACGGCGTGAAATACCGTTGTTTGAAATTTCATCCTGTCGTTCAACAAGGTAGAATATTTTCAAGTGAAGAAGATTTGAATGTATGGGTAACAGACGATGACAATAAAGTGCCGGTATTGGCTGAAGCCAAAATTTTGGTAGGATCAATCAAAATGGAAGTGACAAAAATGGAAAACCTTGCCAATCCGGTGGCCATAGTCAATAAAGAGTGATAAAAATTACAAAAAAGCCAAATGAATTTCATTTGGCTTTTTATTTTCATAACTATATATTTATAAAAAACTATGCTTAAAAGTACTTGTAAAATATAATTCGACGGAAAATAAACTATATGAAAGTTGTATTGGATTTTTCATTAATTTTTCCATAATAAGCAAGATAGACAAAACCTACCAGTGGAACGATATAGGAAGTTTTGATATTGATCTGATCTGCCAACCACCCTTGCACGGGAGGAATGAATGCTCCGCCCAGAATCATCATGATCAATAGAGAAGATGCAATGGAAGTATACTCATGCAAATCTTTCAGGGCAATGGCAAAAATACATGGCCAGAGTACCGAACAATACAGTCCGGTGGCAACGATGAAGTATATGCCATAAGTATGTGAGATAAGCATGGCTGCAAGAATCAAAATGGCGCCCGCTGTGCCAAAATAAAAAAGTGTGGAGGAGGGGCGGTATTGAGTTTTTTTATAAATCGGAATTAACAAAAAAATCATGGGCAAAAACGGTAAAAAATCATTTAAAGGATGTCCGTAAAGCAAATTAATGACAACAATTAATCCATACACAATAAATGGTACAAACCATTCCAATATTTTTTGGATCGAGGCGGAAAGATTAAATACAGGCAATGCACCAAGCCAACGGCCAATCATCAATGATCCCCAATACAATGAAATAAAGTGAACCGACTGTGTATGATGCAGTTTCAAGCCGGGCCAGTGTTTGATCAATTCAGGCAAGTTGCTTTGAATGCTTACTTCTATTCCCACATAAATAAAAATAGCCAACATTCCCAAATAGATTTGTTTTTGTTTGATCAAATGAAAGGGTTGAATGGAGGAATTGTCGTTTTTATGAAAAATCCGGTTTGGCAAAGGTGAAACGCCAATTAAAACGACAAACAATAAAAATAAAAACCCCAAAATCAAATAAGGAAAAACAACTGAAGATAATTCAAAGCTTGAGGGTTGATTAACTGATCCGAAGATGGCGTAGCTCAATATGAGCGGTCCGATGGTAGTTCCAAGAGAATTGAGCCCACCCGCAAGATTGATACGAATGGCGCCGGTTTCTTGAGGTCCAAGCGAAAGCAAAAAGGGATTGGCAACAATTTGCTGAATAGAGAAACCAAGGGCAACTGTAAACAAACCGGTCAAAAAAAGTGGGAAAGAGGACAATTTTGCAGCAGGTATAAAAATCAATGTGCCGATGGCAGAAAGAGCAAGGCCATATTGCAAAGTTTTCTTATATCCCCAATGGTTGATAAAATCAAATTTCCGGCTAACCAAGAAATATATCAAAGAACCGGCAAAATAGGCAATGTAAAAAGCAAAATCTACCAATTGTGATTGCCATTGCAAAAGGTGAAAATGTTCTTTAAATACAGGAATTAAGATGGTGTTAGACGCTGCCACATATCCCCAAAAGAAAAAAACCGATACCAATACAGCCAATGATTTATTCATGATTGTCAAAAAATAAGAGCAAATTAATAGAAAGATTTCCGAATGAAAAAAAAATTGTTTTTTTGCCGTATGATTTTGGGAAAAAAAGTTATCGTCGTTTTACCTGCTTATAATGCGGCAAGGACATTGGAAAAGACCTACAGGGAGATACCGATGGATATAGTGGACGATGTAGTATTGGTAGATGACCACAGTAGTGACAACACTTCAGAATTAGCACGGAAACTTGGAATCAAACACGTGATCAGACACGAGAAAAACAAAGGTTATGGAGGTAACCAGAAAACTTGTTACAAAAAAGCATTAGAGTTGGGGGCAGATATAGTCATTATGCTTCATCCCGATTATCAATACACTCCACTGTTGATACCTTCCATGGCATATATTATTGCCCAAGATTTATATCCCGTTGTATTGGGATCCAGAATATTAGGAAACGGGGCCTTGAAAGGAGGAATGCCTTTATATAAATACATTTTTAACCGACTTTTGACCCTTTTTCAAAATTTAATGACAGGTCAGAAATTATCGGAGTATCATACCGGTTATCGTGCTTTTTCAAGACAAGTATTGGAATCTTTACCATTGGAAGAAAACTCTGATGATTTTGTGTTTGACAATCAAATGCTTAGTCAGATAATTTATGCTGGCTATCCCATTGCAGAGGTGACTTGTCCTACAAAATATTTTGAAGAAGCGTCCTCGATTAATTTTAAAAGAAGTGTGAAATATGGAATGGGAGTATTGGCAACATCATTGGAGCATAGGTTAAATAAATGGGGTATTTTAAGATCAAGGAGATACAATATCAAAAAAATTTCCTGATCAACCAAAAGATTAAGCTGATAATTAAACTGAACAAAAGAGAAGTAGTGAGAGGAAAATAAAATGAAAATCCCGGTTTTTCAATACGAATGTCTCCGGGTAGATTTCCCAATCCGCCCAATTTCGAACCTCCCAACCACAAAATTAAACCCAACAAGATTAACATGACGCCGGCGAGTATAAGCCATTTTCCGGTATTTTCAATCATCGCAGAATTTTTTTATGTTTTGTTGCAAGAGTTTCAATAATTTTTTCTGATCTTTTTCATCAAGTTCAAGCCCACAAACATATGTAGAGCCATCATAATCAAATCCAATAGTTTCACCGCCAATAGACCAATAGGATTGATGAAAAATCCGGGAAAAAGAGCTAATTTCGGGCAATATATTTCGTAGGTTTTTGATGTGATTCAAATGGAAACTTTGTTCGAGACCCCGTTGGTTGATTTTTCGCATGTAAATTAATTTACCGGACATGAAAACAAATACTTCCGTTCCATTTTTTCTCCAAAAGTAAGCTTTTACGCTTTTCCAGGCATAATAAAACCAAAACGCCAGGAAAACAAAGAAAAAAAGTTTTTGATTGCGTGGATAATCCAAAAAAAGCTGGATGAAAATTATTATCCCGGCTGCCAACCATGCAATAATCCAAAGCAACAGCAGGTTTTGTTTGCCGGGTTCGGCATATGACCTCACTTCAATGAGGGTCTGATGAGGAGATTCCTTGATGGAAATCCTGTCGTTTGATTTTATTTTTCCAGTAACCATTTGGTGGGTGTCATTTTGGATTTAGAAGCATTACCAAATCTGTTGGAAATTTCATTTTGAAGATATTCTACGGTTTCTTCGACCGAGTCGGTATATAAAAATAGATTTAAATCTTCAGGGTCGATAAATTTGTTGTCTTTAAGAACCAAAAGGTGATTATACAGATTTTGATAAAATTCTTTTCCAAAAATTACCAGAGGTAGGTTTTTTATTTTTGCGGTCTGTATTAATGTAAGAGATTCAAACATTTCGTCAAGTGTTCCGAATCCTCCGGGCATGATTACCAGTCCGTAAGAATATTTTGTCAGCATCACTTTGCGGACAAAAAAGTATTTAAAATTGAGCCATACATCCAAATATGGATTTGGTTTTTGTTCGTGTGGTAAAACAATGTTGCAACCCACCGATTTGCCTCCCACATCTTTTGCCCCTCTATTGGCGGCTTCCATGATACCGGGACCTCCGCCTGTCATGATGGTAAATCCTTTTGATGCGAGCAATGCACCAATCTTTCTTGCTTGTTGATAATAAGGATGATTTTCATCCACCCGGGCCGATCCGTAAACAGTAATGCAAGGACCTACAAAATGCAGTTTTCTAAAACCTTTGATGAATTCGGAAGCGACCAAAAATAGCATTTTAAGTTCTTTCCATCGTGATTGCGGACCTTGTAAAAACTTTCTTTCTTCCGGATCCGGACGGCCGTAAATTTTTTCAGTATTGACATTCATAAGGCAAAAATATCATAATCTTTTTATCAAATACATTAAAATAATTGATGCTAAATTTTTTTAAGATATAAGAAGGTAGATAATTTTAACATATGATCAATTCAAATAAAATAAAAAAAAGCCGTTGAACTTCAACGGCTTTTTTTACTTGTTAAATTAAATGGTTTTTAGCGTTTTCTTGCGGCTATGGTAAATGATACTTCAAAGTCGTCATATATCATTTTGTCACCCAAACCTTCAAAGAATTTTCCTGATCCGTATTTGATATTGAATTCCGTACGGTCAATGGTGGCTTTACCGTATGCAGCCATGTTATTGTCTTTAAATTCAATTTTGGCAGGGAAAGAGATCTCTTTGGTGATGCCTTTGATAGTGAGTTTTCCCTTTACGATATAATTGTTTTTTCCTTTTGATTTGTCGGGTGTAGCTGAAATGATTTCAAAAGTAGCCGTCGGATAATTTTCAACCTCAAAAAAATCTTTAGATTTTAAGTGACCTTCCAATTTTTGTTTCCATTCGCCTTCAAGATCGAGGCATTCGATTGTGTTCATGTCGACAATCACTTGTCCACCGGTGATGTTGCCTTTTTTGTCCACCAAAATATAACCTTCTTTAATTTGAATGGTACCATTGTGTTGACCGGTAACTTTTTTACCAACCCATTCCATTTTAGACACTTTTGTGTCTAATGCATATTTTGTGTCTTTTTCCTGGGCGGTGGCAAAAATAGTGAATGCCATTCCGATCAATAATGCTGAAGTTTTTAATGTTTTCATAGTCATGATTTTTTTAGTTTATATTTGATTTATTTAGTTTATATTAGTTATAAATTTTTATGTGTGCCATCACAGAAAGGTGGTTTGGAAGTGCGTTTACATCCGCAGAAAGCGACGGTTTTTTCTTCGGTAATTTCCGTAATTAAAGGGTTGAATTCTGTACCCTTATGAGATCCATCGCAAAATGGTTGTTTGTTACTCAAACCACATGCACACCAGGCATATTTTCCCGGTTTAACATTCATCACATAAGGTGATTTTTGTGCTATTTTTGGTAGTTCCATATCCAAAATTTTTTTCAAAAATAAACGAAATATTTGTATCTACAAATATATTTGAATTTTTTAAGTAAATTTTATTTCAAAATTTTAACCAAAGATAATTCAAAATAATCAGCCACAAAAAAATGAGATTTGACAAGAAATCTTAAAATCCAACAGGAAGAAGGTTTATAGCCCAAACCGGTGCGTGTGTAGAGAAACTGATTCTTAAAATATTGATTATGCCAGTAAAGACCTGTAGAAAAAAAGAATTGCCAGGGGCCGGCAGACAATATGTAATCGCCGGCAAAACCTGATCGCAAAATATCTGTGAATGTTGCTTTTTGTCCCTTTTTTTTCTCGACAAATGCAATGTTCGAAAGATCATACATACAATCCAATCCAATGCCGAAAGAAGATTTAAATGAAACAGGTTGAATGATATGAAGTCCGGCGGTGATCACTCCATATTTAGGGCCAAAGAGGGGATAAGTTTCTTTTAAGAAAAAGCCTGCATAGACCTCATAATGAAATGTTGAATCTTTTTCGTTTATATTTAAAGGTGAAGAGTAGGAATCATTTCTTTTTTTGAAATGAAATTGGTATTCTATTTTAATATTCGGCAGATTTATTCCAAGATTGGGAGTTTTGAAAGAGCCATTGCTATAATGGTAAAATCCTATTCCGGTCAAAAGTTTTTGATTTTTGCTTACATTAATTTGAATGAGATAGGACAATTGTACAAATACGTTTAGGTGGCTGCCTATGGCCAGATTCTTGAAATTTTCAATCCTGTCAAATCTTTTACTGATGTATCCTATTCCGTAAGAAAGACGCATGTAATGATTTAAACGGTTATTTTTTTGCAAGGGCAAATACATATTGGGCGACAAAGTTATAGCATTGCCAAGATCCTGGTCCGGTCCCAAATAAGTATATAAGATGGAAAAAGAATAGAGCGGAAAACGGAAACGATGGTGCCAATATTGTTTGCCTGATGTGTGATATCCCCACTGAAATTCGAATGTTTGGGCGTGATGTCGCACTAACCGGTGAAGATAGGGGTGGTGAGGGATGACAAATCCATAATAGTAAGTAAACGATGTCCAATTTTGATAATTGTTTTGAGAAAATAAACGTTTAGTGAAGATTAAGAGGATAAAGTGAAAAATAATCAAAGAGATTTTTATTTTCATTATTATTGAATAGGTTGAAATGGTTTGATGAATTCGTAAATTTTACTGAACAAATGATAACGTGTAAGTCCACCATAAATACCGTGGTTTTTGTTGGGATAGATCATCATATCGAATGATTTGCCCCGTTTAATTAGAGCATCACACATTTCAACAGTATTTTGAAAATGTACATTGTCATCGGCTGTGCCATGAATGATCAAATATTTACCTTTCAAGCGGTCTGCGAAAAAGATAGGAGAATTGTTGTCGTAACCTTCAGGATTTTCTTGAGGCGTTCTCATGAATCGTTCGGTATAAATAGTGTCGTAGAACCTCCAATTTGTTACGGGAGCAACTGCAATTGCCGCAGCAAAAATATCGTTGGATTTGAGTATGCAGATAGATGAGAGATATCCGCCAAAGCTCCATCCCATGATGATGATTTTTTGAGCATCCACATAAGGTAAAGTCATAAGATAACGAGCAACATCTGTTTGGTCTTCATATTCCAGTTTGCCGAGGTTCATATAGGTGGAATTTTTGAAATCCCTGCCTCGATATTGTGTACCACGATTGTCCACCGAAACGACGATAAATCCTTTTTGAGCAAGAAACTGGTGCCAAACAAAATCATGACCGCCCCATTTGTCCAGCACTGTATTATGTCCGGGACCTCCATAAACAAACATAAAAACGGGATATTTCTTTTGTGGATCAAAATGAGGAGGTTTGATCATCCATCCATTTAATTCGATACCCGAACGGTTGGTGACTTTAAAGAATGTTTTGGGCTGAAAATTGTATAATTTAGTTTTTTCTTTGAGATTTTCGTTGGAAGTTATGTCTTGTATTACCTTTCCTTTGTTGTCAATCAGGTAGATGTGATAAGGTTGATTGGCCGTAGAGTGATAAACAGAAAAATATTTGAACCCCCCATCATGATGAATTTCAAAATAACCTTGTCCGGGGGTCAGGCATGTTTTATTTTTTCCGTTAAGTTTTACCTTGTAAAAATGTTTTTGTGTAGGACCATTCTCGGCAGAAGTATAGTAAATCACTGCATTTTTTTCATCCAATCCAATAAAGTCAATCACATCCCAATCACCTGAGGTGATGGGAATGATGGCACCCTTCTCAAACTGAATATGATACAAATGATTAAATCCGGATTTTTCGCTGTTCCATATAAAGGATTTGCCATCAGAAAGAAATTGAAGGTTGTCGTATGTTTCTTCAATAAATGTTTCTGATTGTTCTGTATAGATGGTTTGCGGAGTGATGAGGTCATCTTTACCTGAGACATCGGCCAAGAGAAAATCTGCTTTATTTTGATGTCTGTTCAGTTTTATCAAGCATAGCTTATTGGTATTGCCTGCCCATTTGATACGTGGTATATAGAAATCTTTCTCGCTACCGGTATTAATTTGTGACAATTTTTTATTATTCAGGTCATAAACAAAACACGATACAATGGAGTTGTCTTCGCCGGCTTTTGGATATTTGAAAGAATATTTTTCGGGATATAATGTTCCATAAATATCCATTGAAAATTCTTTTACGTGGCTTTCATCAAATTTTAAAAAAGCAAGATAATTGCCATTTGTCGACCATTCAAATGCCTTCACGAGTGTGAGTTCTTCTTCATAGACCCAATCGGGGGATCCATTAATGATTTTATTTTTTTCACCGTCATGAGTTATCTGCATATTTTCACCGGAGACGAGGTTTTTGACAAATAAATTGTTTTCTTGAACATAGGCAATTTTTTGGTTATCAGGTGAAAATTCTGCAAGACGGATTTTGGGGCGATTGGTATCAGAGAGCAAAGAGATGGTTTTGTTTTCGAGATCGGCTACCCAAAAATACTGCAATTGGGAGTAACGGTATAAAGGTTCGATGTCAAAAGCCAGTAATGCTTTTTTTTCATCAGGAGAAAAAATAATTTCTTCAAAATGGAGATACGGATATTTTTCATACCAATCTTTACCGATTATTTCTCCGGTTTTTTTGTTGTTTTTGAGGTGGTATTTTTCAATTACTCCGTGATTATTCAAAATATAATGCTCACCGTCTTGCATCATTTGAAAACCTTGTATGTACTCGGGAACAAACTCGGCAGAAGCCCAAATTTTTTCGATTGTTAAAGTTTTTTGTGCATATATTGTTAGATTTGCAACTAAACAAAAAATGAAACTTTTTCTCAAAACATTTAAATATGCCGTTTTCATCGCGTTTAAATTTTAAAGAAATTGACGACAAAGATGTTAATTTTTTTAGAGAAATCCTACCGGAAAATTTGATTATGACAAATCCGGAAAAATTAAAGGATTATTCTCATGATTATACTGAAGATATCAGCAGTATTCCGGACATAGTTTTAATGCCTGAAACAACCCAACAAGTTTCAAAGATTATGCAATATTGTTACGACAATTTTATACCCGTAACTCCGAGAGGTGCCGGGACAGGGTTGAGTGGAGGCGCGATACCGGTCAAAAAAGGTGTGGTACTCTCTTTAGAAAAAATGAACAAGATTCTCAAAATAGATGTGCCAAACAGAATGGTTATCACGCAACCCGGGGTGATAACTCAAGTTTTACAGGAGGAAGTTCAAAAATACGGACTATTTTATCCTCCGGATCCTGCCAGCAGGGGAAGTTGCTTTATAGGAGGCAATGTAGCAGAAAATTCGGGAGGGCCAAAGGCCGTGAAATATGGTGTTACAAAGGACTATGTGCTTGATTTGGAGGTTGTTTTGCCGTGCGGCACGATTTTGCATACCGGTGCCGCTACTTTTAAAAATGCTACAGGATATAATCTGACCCAATTGTTTGTGGGCAGTGAAGGAACTTTAGGCATAGTGACTGAAATAACTTTAAAACTTTTGCATACGCCCAAACACGATGTTTTGATGATGATAATGTTTGACAGCTTAATAGCCGCTTCACGTGCAGTCAATCAAATTTTGCAAACAGGCATATTGCCTTCTGCTCTGGAATTGATGGAAAAAGATGCATTGGATTTCGGCATGCAGTATATACCCGGTGTGGAAATAAGCTTACCGGAAAATACCGAAGCTGTTCTACTGGTTGAGTTGGATGGAAATTATCCCGAAATTTTGCAAAAGGAAGCCGAAACAATTGCCGGCATTCTGGAAAACAACGGAGTGATTGATATTTATTGGGCAGAAGAAAGTAACGACAAACAACGATTATGGAAATTGCGCAGAGGGATAGGAGAAGCCGTAAAAATGCATTCAGTATACAAAGAAGAGGATACCGTGGTGCCTGTGTCGGCCATTCCGGAATTGATCGAAAAGGTAAAAGACCTGGGCAAGAAGTATGGTTTCAGGTCTGTTTGCTATGGACATGCCGGTGATGGCAACATCCACGTGAATATATTGAAAGATTCCATGCGTGAAGAGGACTGGAACGGTACAAAACTCGAAGAAGCCATTCGGGAACTTTTCAGAACATGTAAACGATTGGGGGGAACGATTTCCGGTGAACATGGTATTGGTCTGGTGCAGAAAAAATACTTAAAAGAGGTTTTCACCGAAGAAGAAATTGAATGGCAGAAAAAGGTTAAAATCTTATTTGATCCACGTAATATCCTTAATCCCGGTAAAATTTTCCCCGATTGATTTTAAAATATGAATGTAAAGCCAAAAAAATATCTTGGGCAACATTTTTTAAAGGATGAGAATATTGCCCGGAAAATAATTGATGCATTTGGGCAGACAATCACCAATAGGGAAAGCTCTTTTGTGTTGGAGGTGGGTTTTGGAACCGGCGTCATCACGAAATATTTGTTGGACCAATATGAAAATTTTGCCGCTATTGATGTAGATAAAGAATCTGCCGGTTGGATGGTAAGCAATTATCCCGGACATATTGAAAAATTTATTTTAGGGGATTTTTTGGAAACAGAACTTACGTTATTTATTAAAAATCCAAATCAATTACTTTATCTAATTGGCAACCTGCCGTATAATATTTCCGGCCCGGTTTTTTTCAAGGTTTTGGATAATTATCCGCTGATAGAAGGTTGTGTTTTTATGGTTCAAAAAGAAGTTGCCGACAGGGTTTGTTCAAAGCCCGGGAGCAAAACATATGGAATATTGAGTGTTTTACTTCAATCATATTATGAAACAGAAAATTTGTTTACTGTTCAACCGGGGGCTTTTGTGCCGCCACCAAAAGTCAAAAGTGCCGTAATACGTTTGAAAAAAAAGAAGGAGATGCCATCGGTAGAACTGCATAAATGGAAGATGTTGATAAAAACCGCGTTTAATCAGCGGAGAAAACAATTGAGCAACAGCCTGGCAAAATTGCTACAAGGAAAAAAACTACCGGAAATATTTGCCAATCAACGTCCCGAACAATTAAGCATAAAAGAGTTTATTCAAATTTATCAATACATATACGGCGAATCATGAATATATGAAAAAGGTCATTTTTTTGGATGAAATACATCCATATTTGCAAGAGAAATTAGAAGCAGCCGGCTGGATTTGTGACCAGGATTATAAAAGCAGCTATGAAGAAATACTTGAAAAAATTCACCATTATGAGGGTATAGTGATTAGAAGCCGGATACCTTTGGACCGTAGGTTGATCGACAAGGCAAGTCAATTGGAATTTATAGCCCGGAGTGGATCCGGATTGGAAAATATCGATGTGGAATATGCAAAGTCAAAAGGAATCCACATAATAAATTCTCCGGAGGGAAACCGGGATGCTGTGGCAGAACATGTAATAGGAATGATTTTGTCATTGTTTAACCGGCTTTGCATCAATCATCAAAAGGTCATCGACGGCATCTGGGACAGGGAAGGAGGACGCGGAATAGAATTGAAAGAAAAAACTTTTGCCATCATAGGTTTTGGGCAGATGGGCAGTGCAGTGGCGCAACGATTGCAATCATTTGACTGCAATATACTTGCTTATGACAAGTATAAAAAAAACTATGCTCCTTCTTATGTGAAAGAAACCACCTTAGATGAAATATACCAAAGAGCCGATATTGTATCCATTCACTTACCTTTAAGCAAAGAAACTAAACACTGGTTAAACAGTGAAAAAATCGAAAAGTTTAAAAAACAGTTTTATTTAATCAACACTGCCCGTGGCCAGCATGTTGTGTTGAAGGACTTGTTGATTGCCATAGAAAAAGGCAAAATTGCCGGAGCGGCATTGGACGTTTTAGAATTGGAAGCATCGTATTTTGAACTTGAACAACATCAAAATAAAGAAATTTTAAAAAAACTCGCGGCCACTCAAAAAGTTTTGTTTACTCCTCATGTGGCAGGGTGGACAGTGGAGAGTTATTTTAAATTATCATGGGTATTGTACAACAAACTAAAATTGTTATATCCATCGTTACAAGAGGGTTGAACTACTTTGATAATTTTGTCAGAATTTCATCATGAAGAATGTAATCTATAGGCACGATGAAAAATAAAAATACAACCAAATGCATCAAATATCCAATTATATCCATTTCGTTTCTAAACAAAATGAAAGAAGATATAACAAAAATCCCCAGAAAGATTAACCTTCCCCATAAAAAAATCATATTTTTGTTTTCATAGGAGAAAACAGAAATTTTACCGTTAAACAACCATTCGGCCAAATTGCAAAGGATAATGAGCGCAAACAAAAAAATCAATAATGGTCTGTCATAAATTCTGAAGTATTCGCCTCCGAAAAATTCGAATGATTTTACGATAAAAAGAAAGGGAAACAGAATTCCCAAGAGTTTTATGTAGCTCATCTGTTTGAATTTAATATATCAAAATAAAGAAAAAAAAATGTAATAACACGAAAAAAAATTATGTAGATTGAAGGTGGCCTTTTTTTAAACTTTCAATATGATTTCTCACATCTTCAATTGTATATTCGGGCAGTATATAGATGTTATTACAGATATTGAAGCCGGAAACCATTTCGATAGATCGGCTATTTTGCAAATCTTTCAATATGTCATGTATGGTAGTATGATGGCTTTGTTGAAAGAGTAACTTAACCGGTTCCAAACATGTTTTCCCTTTGGCAATAGGGTTGAAGGAAATTTTTGAAATATCTATAGGAAGCAAATTTTTGTTATTCAAATGAAAGATGATAGCTTGCAAATTTTTTTGACGAGCAAGTTTATTCCATCTGTTTAAAGGAATGATTTCCGATTTTTTTACCGTAATATGCACAAAATAATTGCCTGTTATCAGTGCAATATGAGGAGGAATTTGCAAGGGTTTTAACAACACGATGGCTGTTTGGTTAGTAAGCTGATTCCAATCTTCAAGACAATTTTCTATTTTAAATATTAACTTTCCCATATGCCGGAAAATACTTTAACCGCCGGTCCTGTAAGAGTCACATTTTCAAAAATCCCGTCTTGAAAACGAAAAGAAACATTCAGTTGTCCTCCTTTGGCAATGATGTTATAACTTTGAGGGCCTGAAGCCGGGCGTGTAAAATGGCTGATCAATGCAGCAGCGGTGATGCCTGAACCGCAAGCAAGAGTTTCGTTTTCAACACCTCGTTCGTAAGTGCGAATGTATATGGTTTTTTGTTGAGAATCAAAAAAAATGAAATTGACATTTGTGCCTCCAATCGGGAGATATTCTTGAGAATAGCGAATTTTCCTCGCCATGTCAGTCAGTGGGAGATTTTCCAACGTTTCAAGTGAATCAACAAATTCGATATAATGAGGAGAACCTGTATTGAGAAAGTAGGCATTTGGGGATTTATGCACGATTTCATCCGAATGAAAATCACCTATCACCAAAGAAACATTCTGCTTATCCAAAATATTGGCTTGATAAGGCCTGCCTGAAGAAATAAAGTTGCAAGACGAATTCAAAAAATATCCGGCTTTATGGGCAAACATCACACCACACCGGCTGCCATTGCCGCAAAAACTTTGCGAACCATCAGGGTTGAAAAAAATCATTTCAAAATCAAAGCCACGGCAAGGTTGAATTAAAATTAACCCGTCAGAACCAATGCCGGTATGGCGATCGCATAATTGACGAATCAACATTTCGCTGAAAACTACAGTAGTGTTTTTTTTAGTGTCGATCATGATAAAATCATTGCCGGCACCGTGGTATTTTTCAAAATAAATAGTCATTTTCTTTCCGGATATCTTATGTTAAATAGATGTTCTCCGTCTATTGTGGGAACTTCTTCGATCGACAAACTATTGACAAAAGCACGGGGAGGGCCTTCGGCGCAATAAATCAAAAATTTAGCCAATGCATGAGGATTGCCTTGAACTTCTGTTAAAACTTTATCATCATCCACATTCATAACAAAACCACTCAGGTCCAATTCGTTCGCTTTTTCTTCAAGAAAGCGACGAAAACCAACTTGTTGTACCTTGCCGCGAATAGTTATTTTGTATCGTTGCATGAAAAAAATATGTGCAAAGAAAAAGAAAAATAAAAATGCTGAAAACGAAATTATTATTTTTTATTGAAAAATGAAAATTTTGGAAATGTCATTAATTACGACTCCATTAAATTAATGAATAATCGTGTTGAATTCAAGAGAAAATATTAAAAACCAATCAATGTAAAGAAAATGTATTTTTCGCGAATAATGTTAATTTTACGGCAGAATCAATGACCATCTATGAAAGAAGAATTATTGCCCGAAAAGTTTGTGCAATTGATTGAGTTTTTTGCCGCCCTACCGGGAGTTGGGAAAAAAACAGCTGTCAGATATGCATTGCATGTATACAACCATCAAAAGGAAAAATGGGTGAAATTTTCGCAACTATTTATCGATCTACAGGACCAAATAAAAACTTGCACGATTTGTCATAACATGTCAGAAACCGAAGTTTGTAAAATCTGTTCAAATGTTCACAGAGATCATTCGTTGATTTGTGTTGTCAGAGATGTCAGGGATATATTGGCCATTGAAAATACGGGCAGATACAGAGGTGTTTATCATGTATTGGGCGGTCTCATTTCTCCTATAGATGGCATTAATCCTGAACAGCTGACGTTTGATGCGTTGATAAAAAGGTTGGAAAGCAATAAAGTGAATGAATTGATAGCAGCATTAAACACAACTCCCGAAGGAGAAACCACATTGTATTATCTCTATAAAATCACCAGGCCTTATAATATTACCTTATCTACCATTTCTCGTGGCGTGGGCATAGGTGATGAATTGGAATATACCGATGAAGTGACACTTGCCAATTCGATAGAAAACAGGGTCAATTACGAGAATCTTTTGCACTCCAAATGAAATTGACGGTAATTATAGTCAATTATAATGTAAAGCATTTTCTCTATCAATGCCTTGATGCGGTTTTTTCTTCTCAATGCAGTTTTCCTTACGAAGTTATAGTGGTTGACAACGGAAGTCAAGATCAAAGTCAAGAATTTATTCAGCAGTTTTTTCCTCAAGTAAAATATATTTATTCTACACAAAATCTTGGTTTTTCTAAAGCCAATAATCTTGGGTTGATAGAAGCACAAGGAGAGTATGTGTTATTTCTCAATCCGGACACAATTATAGCCGAAGATACATTACGATTGTGTGTAGAATACATGGATCAACACAATGAGGTAGGAGGTTTGGGAGTCAGGATGATTGACGGCACGGGCAATTTTTTACCCGAGTCAAAACGGGGACTACCAACACCTCTCACATCTTTTTTCAAAATATCGGGCGTCGCCTCATTATTTCCAAAGTCGTCATATTTCAATCGGTATCACTTAGGTCATCTCGACGAGTTTTCGATACATGAAGTGGAAGTGCTGTCCGGTGCTTTTATGCTGGTCAGAAAAAACATTCTATTGCAAACCGGAGGATTCGACGAAGATTATTTTATGTATGGCGAAGATATAGATCTCTCATATAGAATTCTCAAATTAGGGTATAAAAATGTTTATTTTCCATTGACAACCATTGTACATTACAAAGGAGAATCTACTCAAAAAGACAGTTTGAGATATGTAAAAAACTTTTATGAAGCAATGGCCATTTTTGCAAAAAAACATGTTTTTAAACCCGGCAGCAAAATAGATCTGATTATCATACCGGCTATCACCATAAGAGGTATCATTTCGGGCATGCGCCGCATTGTGCAAAATTTTGCTCTGCCTTTGATTGAAAACGCCTTGTTTTATGTATTGATTATATTTCTTGCCAAGTTTTATGAACAATCCGTTAAAATGCCCAAAGGAGAAAAATTCCCGGAAGAATTTTTTATTTTTTATCCATTGGTAATGGTATTCGTTCATTTTTTCATACATTATATTGCAGGATCGTATGATAAACCCTATTCTTTGCTCAAAATGAACAGGGGATGGGGCGCATTTGCCATTACCACTCTTTTGATTTATTCGGTGTTGCCCGAAAACTACAGATATTCAAGGTTATTATTGGTTCTGATGATAATTTCATCGTACATGATAACAGGCCTGGTGAGATTTATCTTTTCAAAACTACATTTCATTAAAATTAAGCATAAAAAATTTCCTATTGCTTGTATAATTTCAGATTTAGAAGGGGTGAAAGTCATCAAGAACAACCTGGACCGTTCGGGTATTTTTTTTGACATAGTGTTAACATTGGCGCCCGAGAAGGAGAAACATAAGGAAGCTTACTTTGCCAAAGATTATCATTTGAAAGACGTATTGTTTTGTTTTCAACCCGGAAATTTGTTTTGTAATAGAAATAACTTTTCTTACAAACAAATTATCGGTCAATTATCTGAAACAGCAATTTTCGACAGTATTTTTAGAATATATCATCCGACTACGGGGTGTATAATTGCTCCCAAAGAAGTCATAACTTCGGAAGATATTTATTTACACGACGAATTTTCAATTAACCATCCGACACAGCGCCGGTTGAAACGAATAACCGATCTGCTTATATCCGGGGTGATAATTTTTATTTTCCCTTTTATATTTTTTTTGTGGCAACATCCGATGAGGGTATTGTATAATACATGGCAAGTTATAACCGGCAGAAAAACATGGGTTGGATTGAAAATCAAAAATTTAGAATTTTTGGACGAATGCATTATATTTGCAGATGAAATTTATATTTTTAACGAAAAATTTACTCCCGAACAACAAATGATTCAAGATTATTTGAAAAATTATAACCCATTTAAAGATTTAAAATTTATATTTGCTAACTTGGAAAAATTGGATAACTAATTGACATATTATGGGAAAGATTGAATTAAGAATGCCCAAAATGGGTGAAAGTGTGATGGAAGCCACAATTATTAAGTGGTGTAAAAATGAAGGCGATTCTTTTGAAGCAGAAGAAACTTTGTTGGAAATAGCAACCGATAAAGTTGATTCCGAGGTGCCGGCACCCGAAAGCGGTGTGTTGGTCAAAAAACTTTTTAACGAAGGAGATGTGGTGAAAGTTGGAGAAGTGATTGCCATTTTGGAAACTGCTTCTAAATCTGAAAGTTCCGGTGAAGAAACAAAAACAGAAGAGCCGGTAGTGATGGATGAACCATTGATTGCCGAAGGTGCTGTTGAAACAACCGGTTCAAACACAATGGAAATACCACGCACTTCATCCTCTCGTTTTTATTCTCCATTGGTCAGAAGTATTGCGGCCAAAGAAGGTATTACATTAGAAGAACTTGAAAAAATACCCGGAACCGGAAAGGATGGGAGAGTAACCAAGCACGATATTCTCAATTACCTGCCCAAGAGGAAAGCTTCACAGATAACCTCACCCACCAATGGACAATCAGTGAAATCAGAACCAACCAAACCTCAATCTGTGCCGGCAACAGCGCCCCAAGTGCAATCTCCTGCCACACAGGCAGCTAATATCAGCATTAAACAGCCTGAAGTATTTAGTTTGCCGGGTGATGAAATTATAGAAATGGATCGCATGCGCAAACTCATAGCCGATCATATGGTTATGTCAAAGCATGTGTCTCCTCACGTTACTTCTTTTGTGGAAGCAGATGTGACCAATATTGTGCTATGGCGTGAAAAAGTGAAAAAGAAGTTTGAAGAAAAATACGGGGAAAAACTTACTTTCACACCTATATTTATTGAAGCCATCGTTAAAGCATTGAAAGATTATCCAATGGTAAACGTATCGGTTTCCGGAGATAAAATTATAAAACGTAAACAGATCAACATAGGCATGGCAACGGCACTGCCTTCAGGTAATTTAATAGTGCCTGTAATCAAAAATGCAGATGAACTGAATTTGGCAGGTTTGGCTAAAAGGGTGAATGATTTAGCCCGCAGGGCAAGAGAAAATAAACTTCAACCTGACGAAATTCAAGGTGGCACATACACAATCACCAATGTGGGTACTTTTGGAAATGTGATGGGGACACCTGTAATTAATCAACCACAAGCTGCCATTTTGGCTACGGGTGCCATTCGTAAAAAGCCTGCGGTGGTAGAAACGCCTCAAGGCGATATGATAGCCATCCGTCACATGATGTTTTTGTCTCATTCTTATGACCACAGAGTAATAGATGGAGCATTGGGCGGATCGTTTGTCAGAAGAGTGGCCGATTATCTCGAAGCTTTTGACATTGACAGAGAAATATAGAAATATACATAAAATATGAAAACCAAATTATTCTGTTTGTTCTTGTTGTTAATAATGTTTTCTTTTAATGTTTCGGCTCAAGAATCGTTTAAAAGCCGGTTTGAAGAGGCCGACTTGAGAATGGAAGACCATTACTATGATGAAGCTTTAAAAATATGGTTGGAATTATTAAAAGAACAGCCTGAAAATGCCAACCTTAATTATAAAGCCGGTGTTTGTTATCTTGAGTCGCCATCGACCCGCGACAAAGCAAAAGCGTTGCCGTACCTTGAAAAAGCAGTTAAAAAAACAACTTCCAATTACAAGATTTACTCTTATCAGGAAGATAAAGCACCTGTGGAAGCATATTATTATCTTGCCAAAGCTTACCAATTAAATTATAAATTTGAGGAAGCCATACAAAATTATTCGATTTTTTTAGGGAAAATTACCGATAAACATTACCTTTTTGCAGACGCAACCAAAAACATAGAGCATTGTACCTATGCCAAGAAGTTGATTGATAACCCCGTAAAACTTAAAGTTCAGAATCTTGGCAACAAAATCAACACGCAATACCCTGAATATTCTCCTGTGATTTCCGTCGATGAGTCAATGTTGTTTTTTACATCCAGGCGGTTGCGAAAAGACAGTTCAAATTTTTATGCCATAGATCCTCAAGACGGTATGTATTTTGAAGACATTTACATGTCTTATTTTATAGATGGCAGGTGGACCGAACCTCAACTACTTTCTTTAAACACCGACGGTCATGAAGCTACAGTAAATCTTTCGGCCGATGGTCAAACATTGTTTATTTACAAAGACGAAAACGGCAATGGGGAATTATATTACAGTACGTTTGACGGGCAAGATTGGAGTGTCCCTCAAAAATTTGGTTCCAATATAAATACAGAATATTTCGAATCGCATGTTGCCATTACTCCGGACAATCAAAGGTTGTATTTTGTAAGTAACCGTCCGGGAGGCTTAGGCGGTAAAGATATTTGGTTTTGTAATAAGCTCCCTAATGGTCAATGGGCTCTTGCACAAAATGCCGGCCCGGTTATCAATACACCTTTTGATGAAGATGGAGTATTTATACATCCGGACGGTAAAACTATGTATTTTTCTTCAAAAGGTCACAGGGGATTAGGTGGTTATGACATTTTTTATTCCACCTGGGATGAAGAAAAAAATCAATGGTCCACGCCGGTCAATATCGGATATCCGATCAACTCGACCGATGATGATGTGTTCTTTGTTGTTTCTACAGACGGTAAAAGAGGGTATTTCTCTTCAATCAAACCGGATGGTTATGGTGAGAAGGATATTTATGTATTGGAGATGTATGATGTTCAAGAAAAAGCTTTGACCTTGTTGATCGGAACATTGAAAGTGGCCGGAATGGATAAACTGCCAGAAGATGCACAAATTTTAGTAACAAATAATCAAACCCAGGAACTTGTGGGTAAATATAAACCGAGAGCAATTGACGGAAGATTCACGATTATCATTCCTCCGGGCAGTGACTATCACATAGAATATTCTGCAGCCGGATATACCGCCGAGGAGGACATTTATGTGCCTGAAGCTTCGGCATATCAAGAATTAAATAAAGCCATAGAATTGAAACCAATCATTTTTGGCGAGGAAAAATCTAATAATACACTTGCAGACAACAAAACAAAAGGCAATGACCAATCCAATTCAAACAATACGTCAGGCAATGCAAATTCATCAAATAATCTAACGGCAAACAATAACTTACAAAATAATAAACCTGAAGAAAAGCAAGTTTCCGGAAGACCCAAAGCTTCTTTTGTACATTATTTCGAATATAATATAAAAGATATTGATCCAAATTCCAAAGAATTTAAAAAGTTTATAGATGACATTGTATTGTTGATCGAAAAAAATGGATCAGTTCGGATTTCGATTGAATCAAGTGCTTCTAAAGTTCCCACAAAAACTTTTATTACCAATGAAAATCTCTCCGAAAAAAGGGCACTTGAAGCCAAATTGTTGATTTATGCAGCTTTAAGAGAGAAAAACATCAAAAGTAATCAGGTGACGATTGATAAAATTACCACACTTGTTCAGGGGCCCGATTATAGAGGGGACTATCAAAACAGAAAAAAATATGAAAAATATCAATATGTCAAGATACAAGTTTATTAGATCTCTTTTACTCATACTCATATCCTTTCATTTTTATCCTTTTTTTGCCCAGTCGCCAAAAAAGAAATTAAAAATAGGGAGAAGATTATTTACACAAGAACGATATTATCAAGCTATACCATATTTTCATGCCTTTTTGAATTCAGATTCCACAAAACCCCTTGTGTATCTTGAGACCGGACTTTGTTACCTTTTCGGATCATACAAACAAGACAGTGCCTATTTTTATATTGAAAAATATGAAAACAAGGCAAAAAAAACACTACCACATGTGAAATATTACAAAGCGCTGGCTGCATTTTATATACTACGCATGGATGAGGCCGAAGAAAATTTTAAAGAATTTCAAAAATCACTTATAGAAAATTCATTTACTGAGGAAATACAACAAAACATAGAAAGTTATCTTACTTATATTGAAAATTTTAAAAAATCTTCCTTAAACGGGAAATATTGGATAACAGATTTGCCTGCTCCTATCAATAGTCCAAGTCATGAATATTCACCCATAATTTTTGATTCTACAAATATCCTTTTTACAACCAGAAGAAAATCTGATTTAACGAAACGTAGATATTGGTTTGACGGAAATTATTATGAAGATATCTATGCCATCAAAAAAAATCTTTTGGGGCAGTGGCAGTTGGAACCAATTTCATCCAAAGATTCAAAATTAATTTATATACCTGCCAACAAAAGAAGCCATGATGCCACGGTTACTTACAATCATCAAAAAAATAAAATGATCATTTACAGAAAAAATAAACTTTGGTATTCTGAAAAAAATGGAGATTCCTGGACAAAACCGGTTAAATTTCCACGACAAATCAATAAAAGTTTAGAGAATACTCCCAGTGGCTTTTTTTCTCTCAACAATGACACGCTTTATTTTGTATCGGTGAGAAAAGATGGAATTGGAAATAAAGATATTTATTACACGGTTTATCAAAACGGAAAATGGGCCGTACCTGTAAATTTAGGCCCTTCAATTAATACACCCGAGGATGAAGATGCACCTTACATGACGCCTCGAGGCGAATTGTATTTTTCTTCAAAAGCCCATGGAAGTATTGGAGGATACGATATTTTTAAAACCCATCAAAATCCCGACGGATCATGGGCTCAACCAGTTCAACTGCCACGTCCTGTAAACTCCATAGGGCATGACATTTTTTATCAACCTTTTGATGGCAGTACAGATCATTTCTTTTTCTCGTCCAATCGACCGGGAGGTTTAGGCGGAATGGATATTTACGAAGGGAATTATGGTTGTAAACCTGCAAATGAAAACATTTTGGCCATCAGCAAAATTGCAACCGGAAATGCAGACCTAAAAATCAACAATAGAAAAATGTATGAAGGCGATACCATTGCCATATCGTCTGCTCAAAAATTAATTTGGTCAGTGGGTGAATTAAAAGACACTTTTTTATTGCCCAATAATATATGTGAAAACATGAAGTATACTATTGGCTTCGAGATGACAATAGATACATTGCAAGAAGGAATTAGATACAGAGGGGCTCTCAATTACACCGAAACATGGGTTTATCGTGATGATCTGAACCGTTTGCAATCCGGAACAAATGATTTGCTACTCATCATTTCTATTGATACAATTTTGCCACTTCCTGCCGGTATCCAAAATCAACAAAAACAACATATAGAATTTGTGTTTAATTTTGATTATAACAATACGAAAATATCAGATACCAACGAAGCATTTCAACAATTTATGCAAAAGGTAAAAAAATCGGTTGAAGCTTATAAAGGCATTGAAGTGGCAATCATTGCAAGTGCTTCTAAAGTACCCACATCTACATTCAAAAGTAATGAAGAGCTTGCCAAAAAACGTCTTGAAGATGCAAAAAAAGTTTTTATGGATAATTGTAAAAAATTGGGCATATCGGTTGAAAAATTTAGTATTGCTGAAGAAAAATTTTTAGTGCAAGGTCCATCGTATGAAAATGATCCGGAGAATACAGACAAATATTCACCATATCAATTTGTGAAGTTCATTGTCAAATTTTGATCTATTGCAAGTGGGATGTAGATGTATATCTTGACGGTTTATTCTGTTTTTACCTTTGAAATATTTCGGGGGATTAGAACAATATTTTTTAAATTAAATTCCTATTGACTTTGTTAAAAAGGAAAGAAAAGAGGAATTAAAGTCAAAGTCAAGATAAAATAAATCAAAGAGAGTATAAAACCTACCTTTACGAAATCTATAAATTTATAGTTCCCGGCCATATAAACCATGGTGTTGGTTTGATATCCAATAGGAGTCAAAAAACTGCATGATGAAGCAAACAAAACAGCCAGCACAAATGGTTGGTAATTTAATCCCATGTTATTTGCTATTCCTATGGCCACGGGAGTCATTAATATGGCAACGGCATTGTTGGTAATAAATTCTGTCAGAATCATCGAAGTAAGGAACAAAACAGCCATTACAGCCATTGGGGAATTATTTAAAATGGAAATATTGTTAATGAAATGCGAGAATGTATCAGTAATACCGGCATTTTCCATTGCTTTACCCCAGGAAAACAATGCACCTATCATCAAATACAAAGACCAATTTACTGATTTAATCATATCTTTTTCGTTCATGATTTTTGAAAAATAAATGAACGGTAGCAAAGCAAACAGACCTACGATCAACGGAACAAATTTTAATGTAGCAAGAAGTAAAACGATAATGAACATACCCAGCAACAAAAAAAACTTTTGTTTTTGAAAGTCGGTTCTTTCGATGCTGCTTTTGATGATAAAAGGAAGTTTTCCTTTTTGTTCGAGTTTTTGCAACTCTTTAAGATAATGTGGTTTTATTTCGGCCAGAATAACATCACCGGCTTTTAGAGGTGTATGATAGATACCTTCGTTCAAGATACCTTTCCGCTGTCTGATGGCTATGGGGATAGCCCGGAAACTGTGTCGAAAATCGCTGTCTTTTAGTGTTTTGTTTTCAAGATCTGAATCTGCAGTAATGATAAATTCTACCAGCATATTTGACTTTTCGTTGGCAGGATTTTCTACCCATTGAATGTTATCGTTTTTGATGATAGTAACTTTATCTTTTAGGTCTTTGATTTTATTGATGTTGCATTTTACACGCAAAACATCCCCTTTTTGCAAGATAAAATCACCCGGAGGAATGTTAATGACGGTATTGTCTCTTTTGAGTTGAATAATTTCCATTTCGAAAGATTTTACCAGATCGGAATCCATGATTCGTTGACCGGCAAGATATTGATCGTCGCTAATTTTAATTTCTGCAATGTATTGCTCGAGGTTGTAAATATCTTTTTTGTTTTCGTTGTTGTTGCGGTTTGGCAATAAGCGTGTTCCAAAATAAATGATAAAAAATAGTCCGAAAATCATCATGATAAATGCCGGTAATGTAAAATCAAATATACCGAAAGGTTTAAGTTGATGTTCGGCAATGATTTCATTCACAATAAGGTTAGTAGAGGTGCCAAGAATGGTATTCATGCCGCCCATAATCGTAACGAATGAGAGAGGAATCAACATTTTGGTTGCCGGTATTCCCGACATTTGAGATAGTTGATAAATTACAGGTATAAACATGGCTACAATGGGCGTATTATTCATGAAGGCAGAAATGATACCGATGAAACTCATAAATATCCAAAAAGAAAAATAAAAATTTTTTTTGAAATGTTGATAATATTTTGTAGTCAGAAATTGTAAAGCACCTGTTTGTAAAAATGCCTGACTGATCACAAACATTAATACAATGGTTATCAAACCGCTATTGCCAAAACCGGCCATTGCATCATCCACGCTCACATATCCAAATAAAGCAAATAAAACCATGCCGATGACAGCAGTCAGAAAAGGCGGGAATGCTTCAATGATAAACAAACAAAACAAAATCATTAATATGACAAGTGCTGTCAACATTCATTATTTATTTTCGCAATAATAATCAATATTTGATTTGTTTAGAATGCAGAAGTTTAATTATTTAACATTAGGAAATCCCCGGTAATGTTCAGATATTCTTCGGTATATTTATTTTGTTCGTCAAAAACATGAATAATTGAAAAGTTTGGTTTTCCTTGCAATTGTTTTTTCCATTGTGTTACAAAACGTGTTTTGTCATTGTTGGGTTTATACACGATTTTATACAAGCGGCATTTATAGATATTGGGAAATACAGGAAAATCTATCGGATAGATTGTCCATAATGAACCTTGGGGATGTAAATGATTGACGGCAAACTGCAACACTTCTTCAAAAGTCAATTGAAGTTGATGTCTTGCAGAATTTTTGTCGGGTGCTTTTTTCGAAAGCAAACCATTATGAAAATAGGGGGGATTGCAGACAATCCCATCATATCTGATGTTAGGTTTAAAATTTTGAAGTGCTGTTTGATAGGCTACCAAACGCTCTGACCATGGAGATCGCATAAAATTCTGTTCGCATTCCAAATAAGAATTTTCATCAGGTTCGATGGCTTGTCTTGACTTTGACACTTTCTAATGTTAAGTAATTGATAATCAGCAATCATTATTTTTTGCTGTGCACTACATTTCTATTCCTGTATGTATTTTTCCATCTCTTTTATCTCAATAACATCTTTCTCTATCTCTTTTATTCCAAGTGTTTTCAGTATTTTTTTGCCTGTATCGTTGATATTCCCTTTCAAGTAATACATCCCTCCGTTTTTCTTATCTTTTATCTCTGATACTTCCATGCTCCTTATCCCTTCTTTTATCGCTCCGTAACTCTCGCCTGTCTTTATCCTGATGTAATTCAAAAATAAATAACTCACAAAACACATCGCTACATGACCTCTTATTCTCTTCGGCGTCCAATGATATATCGGGCGTATCATCATCTCGCTCTTCATCGCCCTGAAAAAATGCTCCACTTCAAATAATTCATGATATCGCTTTATCGCTTCTTCCGCAGGTATTTCGCTGTTCGTGGCTATTGCTTTCCATCCGTCATACCTGGCCATCTTTTCTGCTTTCTCTTTATCTATCGCATAATTTATCTCTTCGCTGCCTTCTGACTTTATCCATTTCAATCCTTTGCCCCGCTTCATTTTTTGTTTTAATTGGGCAATGTTTTCTACCAATGCCTGTGCTTCTCTCATCTCTTCTTCCCGTTTCTTTTTGTCTCGTGCCGCACGACGCTCGCTGTATGTCGCTATGATTCGCTTGCCGCCTTCTTCTATTTCTTTCCACAACACCTTTTCTTCAATTTCTCCATCCTCTCTTTTCTCTTTTATTTCCAACGCTTTGTAATCTTCTTGATGGCTTTCTATTAGCTTTTCAACCACTTTTTCCGTCAAGCGTTTGAGCGGCTCACCAATGATGTATTCCACACCTTCAAATTTTTTCAACATCTCAATATTCTGCTTGCTCATCATTCCGCTGTCTGCCACTACTACCATCCGGCTCACGCCATACTTGTTTTTCATATCTTCTATTGCCTTCTCCATCGTGTGTCCTTCAAATTGATTGCCTTCATAAATGTGATATGTTAAAGGATTCCGCAAACCATCCACCAACACGCCCAATACAATTTGCGTTTTGTGCGGACGATGATCCTTGCTATACCCCTTCTTGCGAAGTTCGTCTTCTTGCTCGCTCTCAAAATACAAGGTCGTTACATCATAAAACACCACTTCCAATTCGTCGCTGAATAAGTTTCTTTGCACCTTAAACAAATGCTCTTTCAACGACTCTTCATTGTCTGCCAAGACATCCAATGTCCTGTAAAAATGTTGTAAGGCGTGTGTTTGTTTTTGAGTATGCGGAATGTGTTGTAAATACTCGGTTTGACGATGATATGAAGCCAATTTGCTGCAGGGCATCAGCATGCGGTCGGCTACCATCAGTTCCAAAATGTCAGTAATAGAGAATTGTGTTTTAGAAGATGTTTGGATAGAAGCGAGAAATTTATCTAATTGAAAAACTTTGAACAGACAGCGAATAATGGCGATGATGCCGTATTGAAGCCGTGCTGTCTCTTGGATGTGATGAATAGAGACGTTTTCAAGTTCGGCAGGCATTGGAATGCCTTTGATTTGGCAGATGCGGGCGATGAGGGCAACAAATTTTTGGACATCAATGTCCTCTACTTTGCCAAGTGTAAGAAGGGTTTTGTGTCGAGGTGTAGAGTTTTTGTTGGGGCGATAGCTTTCAACGATACGGATGTAAGTGCCTTGGGGTTTTTTATCGAACTTGAAGAATGCCATAATTGTTTCGGACTAAGTTATTTTATTTACAAAGATGATAAAAATTTTTTAAGTTTTGTATAACAATTAATTGTTAAAAATTATTTTTAATATTTTTTAACATAATTCGCACTACAAATAATTTGAAAAAGGAATTAATAAAAACTTAAAACGCCAAAAAATCAAGGAATTAAGAAATTGAACGGTTTAAAAAACCATCTGAAAGTGTCAAAGTCAAGACAAACATTAATACAATGGTTATCAAACCGCTATTGCCAAAACCGGCCATTGCATCATCCACGCTCACATATCCAAATAAAGCAAATAAAACCATGCCGATGACAGCAGTCAGAAAAGGCGGGAATGCTTCAATGATAAACAAACAAAACAAAATCATTAATATGACAAGTGCTGTCAACATTCATTATTTATTTTCGCAATAATAATCAATATTTGATTTGTTTAGAATGCAGAAGTTTAATTATTTAACATTAGGAAATCCCCGGTAATGTTCAGATATTCTTCGGTATATTTATTTTGTTCGTCAAAAACATGAATAATTGAAAAGTTTGGTTTTCCTTGCAATTGTTTTTTCCATTGTGTTACAAAACGTGTTTTGTCATTGTTGGGTTTATACACGATTTTATACAAGCGGCATTTATAGATATTGGGAAATACAGGAAAATCTATCGGATAGATTGTCCATAATGAACCTTGGGGATGTAAATGATTGACGGCAAACTGCAACACTTCTTCAAAAGTCAATTGAAGTTGATGTCTTGCAGAATTTTTGTCGGGTGCTTTTTTCGAAAGCAAACCATTATGAAAATAGGGGGGATTGCAGACAATCCCATCATATCTGATGTTAGGTTTAAAATTTTGAAGTGCTGTTTGATAGGCTACCAAACGCTCTGACCATGGAGATCGCATAAAATTCTGTTCGCATTCCAAATAAGAATTTTCATCAGGTTCGATGGCTTGTATGATGGCAGAAGGGTTTTTTTGAGCCGCCATAAGGGATAGAATGCCACAACCGGCACCGATGTCCAACCAATAGCCGGTCCGGTGAAACGGTATAATCAGCGATCCCAGGATGATGCTGTCGGTTGTAACTTTTTGCAAACTCCGGCTGTGGCTTACCGAAAATTGTTTCAGCCGAAATATATCTTTTTCAGGCATTTAGATATAAATCAATGAGCCCTTCAGGGCAATCGAGAAAGATTATCTTTTTTTGACGGTCGACCGAAATTATCACATGATCTTGAATGGGAATCAGAATTTCTTTTTGATTTTTTTGTGTGACAAATATGGCGTGTGCCGGTTGTTCCAGAATGTCCAGAACTTTGCCAATTTCACCATGGTTGCGGTCGTGCAATGTAAACCCAATAACTTCGTGAAAATAAAAATCCTTGTCTTTTTTTTTAGGTAACATGCTGATTGGGAGAAAAACTTTTTTTCCCCTGAATTTTTCTGCATCTTCGATAGAATTGATTCCTTCACAAGAAACTCTGATGAGGTGGGTTTTATGGGCACTGCAACGCTCGAAGAAAAAAGGTACCAGCTCTTCATCCCCCGGATTCATCTGAAAGAAAGCATATTCTAAATTGTAATAGTTTCCGGGATGGTCGGTGTCAAGTTTAATAAGAAACTCGCCCTTTAATCCTAAAGGGCGAGTAATATATCCCAATTCAAAACATTCTTGAATATTCATAATGAATATCCACTATGAACAGCATACAGAATGTTACCCGGCTTGTTCTTCACCGGATTCTGCTGTTTGTGGCTGGTTTTGTTCCGCAGCTTGTTTTTCGCGGTTTTTTGCATATTCTTTTTCTGCTTTCAAAGCAGCTTCTTTTTGTTGGGCAGCTTTTTGTGCCAGGCGATCGCGTTTTTGATTAATTTTTTCTTCTTTTTGTTTCAACCAAGCTTCAAACTTTTTATCGGCTTCTTCTTGTGTTAGGGCGCCTTTTTTCACGCCTTTGTTAAGATGATGACGATAAAGAACACCTTTGTACGACAAAATGGCTCTTGCTGTGTCGGTGGGTTGTGCACCATTGCTATACCACCATAGCGTTCTTTCAAAGTCAATCTCAATGGTAGCAGGATTCGTGTTGGGATTGTAGATGCCTAATTTTTCAATAAACTTCCCATCCCGTGGGGCACGACTGTCCGCTACTACAATATGATAAAAAGGGTAGCCCTTTTTACCATGTCTTTGCAATCTGATTTTAGTAGGCATATTTTTTTGTTTTAAAATTTGAGCTGCAAAGTTAATAAAATTTTGAATTTAATTGATTTGATTTTACTGAAAAAAAATTGGCTTGTTTGTTTAAGTTATGTTTCAAATCACTGTTGTCCGACAAAAAAATTTTTTTAAAAAAAAGTGAGGCAATTTTGCCTCACTTTTTAACTTAGTTTTGTATAAAACAAAACTTAACCACCATGAGCAAAAGTAGTTATTTTTTTGGACAATCTGTTTTCGGACAGCTGATTTCTTTTGTTGATTTCCAAAAAGTCAAATCTATTGCCCGGAAATACAAAGCCGATCATTATGTAAAAAAGTTTGATACTTGCGACCATCTTATCACTATGCTATTTGCCACATTTGCACACTGCAGTTCATTGAGGGAGATTGCTGCATCAATGTTGGGATTAAAGGGAAAAACCCATCATTTTCACTTGAAACACATTCCTTTTAGAAGCACCTTGAGCGATGCAAACAAGCGTAGAAGCCATTTGGTATTTAGAGACATCTATTATACATTGTTAAAAAAATATCGTACACTTATTTCGGACAGCCGGAATACCTACGGTTGGGAGAACAAGGTAGAGATTATCGACTCTACCACTATATCACTCTTCAAGGACATATTAAAAAGTGTGGGCAGAAAACCTCAAAACGGCAGACGCAAAGGCGGTATCAAGGTGCATACTCAAATTAACCTGCAAGAGAAGGTGCCCAGGCTTGTGTGGTTTTCATCGGCCAATGTTCATGACAAGCAATCCTTCAAGCATATGCAATTGGAAAAAGATAAAATATTTGTGTTTGACAGAGGGTATAATGATTACAAAGTTTTTGACCGGTTTAACATGCAGGGGATATATTTTGTGACAAGATTAAAGTCCAATGCCGTATATGGTGCAATAAAAGAAAATGAAATTCCTGATCATACGGATGCCGGGGTGATAAAAGACGAAATGATAAGCATTGATATAATAGAGAAAGGCGTGCGACAAAAAAGCATTCAATTGCGCCGAATCGCCTATTGGGATGAAGAAAATCAACGTTGCTTTGAATTTATCACCAATCTGATGGAAATGGATGCAGGACATGTGGCTTTGATTTACAAAAAACGATGGCAGATAGAACTATTGTTTAAACAACTGAAGCATAACTTTCCACTGAAGTTTTTTCTTGGAGATAACGAAAATGCGATTAAAATACAAATATGGTGCATACTCATGGTCAATTTATTGATGACCATCATAAAAAAAGTGGTCAAAAGAAGATGGGCATTTTCCAATCTTGTAAGTTTCTGCAGATTACATTTGTTCAACTACATACATTTAATAAAGTTTCTTGAGAATCCTGAGAAAGATTGGATAAAAGAAAACCAACCACCTAACTGTCAACTTCATTTAAAATTTGACAATACATAGAATAAAAAAGGGGGGGGCTTATATTTCAAATTAAAAAAACAACCTCAATAAAATCAATATTTTTGATAAATAAAATTACTACTTTTGATTTTTATCGGACAATAGTCCAACCAATAGCCGGTCCGGTGAAACGGTATAATCAGCGATCCCAGGATGATGCTGTCGGTTGTAACTTTTTGCAAACTCCGGCTGTGGCTTACCGAAAATTGTTTCAGCCGAAATATATCTTTTTCAGGCATTTAGATATAAATCAATGAGCCCTTCAGGGCAATCGAGAAAGATTATCTTTTTTTGACGGTCGACCGAAATTATCACATGATCTTGAATGGGAATCAGAATTTCTTTTTGATTTTTTTGTGTGACAAATATGGCGTGTGCCGGTTGTTCCAGAATGTCCAGAACTTTGCCAATTTCACCATGGTTGCGGTCGTGCAATGTAAACCCAATAACTTCGTGAAAATAAAAATCCTTGTCTTTTTTTTTAGGTAACATGCTGATTGGGAGAAAAACTTTTTTTCCCCTGAATTTTTCTGCATCTTCGATAGAATTGATTCCTTCACAAGAAACTCTGATGAGGTGGGTTTTATGGGCACTGCAACGCTCGAAGAAAAAAGGTACCAGCTCTTCATCCCCCGGATTCATCTGAAAGAAAGCATATTCTAAATTGTAATAGTTTCCGGGATGGTCGGTGTCAAGTTTAATAAGAAACTCGCCCTTTAATCCTAAAGGGCGAGTAATATATCCCAATTCAAAACATTCTTGAATATTCATAATGAATATCCACTATGAACAGCATACAGAATGTTACCCGGCTTGTTCTTCACCGGATTCTGCTGTTTGTGGCTGGTTTTGTTCCGCAGCTTGTTTTTCGCGGTTTTTTGCATATTCTTTTTCTGCTTTCAAAGCAGCTTCTTTTTGTTGGGCAGCTTTTTGTGCCAGGCGATCGCGTTTTTGATTAATTTTTTCTTCTTTTTGTTTCAACCAAGCTTCAAACTTTTTATCGGCTTCTTCTTGTGTTAGGGCGCCTTTTTTCACGCCTTTGTTAAGATGATGACGATAAAGAACACCTTTGTACGACAAAATGGCTCTTGCTGTGTCGGTGGGTTGTGCACCATTGCTATACCACCATAGCGTTCTTTCAAAGTCAATCTCAATGGTAGCAGGATTCGTGTTGGGATTGTAGATGCCTAATTTTTCAATAAACTTCCCATCCCGTGGGGCACGACTGTCCGCTACTACAATATGATAAAAAGGGTAGCCCTTTTTACCATGTCTTTGCAATCTGATTTTAGTAGGCATACTTTTTTTGTTTTTAAAATTTGAGCTGCAAAGTTAATAAAATTTTGAATTTAATTGATTTGATTTTACTGAAAAAAAATTGGCTTGTTTGTTTAAGTTATGTTTCAAATCACTGTTGTCCGACAAAAAAATTTTTTTAAAAAAAAGTGAGGCAATTTTGCCTCACTTTTTAACTTAGTTTTGTATAAAACAAAACTTAACCACCATGAGCAAAAGTAGTTATTTTTTTGGACAATCTGTTTTCGGACAGCTGATTTCTTTTGTTGATTTCCAAAAAGTCAAATCTATTGCCCGGAAACACAAAGCCGATCATTATGTAAAAAAGTTTGATACTTGCGACCATCTTATCACTATGCTATTTGCCACATTTGCACACTGCAGTTCATTGAGGGAGATTGCTGCATCAATGTTGGGATTAAAGGGAAAAACCCATCATTTTCACTTGAAACACATTCCTTTTAGAAGCACCTTGAGCGATGCAAACAAGCGTAGAAGCCATTTGGTATTTAGAGACATCTATTATGCATTGTTAAAAAAATATCGTACACTTATTTCGGACAGCCGGAATACCTACGGTTGGGAGAACAAGGTAGAGATTATCGACTCTACCACTATATCACTCTTCAAGGACATATTAAAAAGTGTGGGCAGAAAACCTCAAAACGGCAGACGCAAAGGCGGTATCAAGGTGCATACTCAAATTAACCTGCAAGAGAAGGTGCCCAGGCTTGTGTGGTTTTCATCGGCCAATGTTCATGACAAGCAATCCTTCAAGCATATGCAATTGGAAAAAGATAAAATATTTGTGTTTGACAGAGGGTATAATGATTACAAAGTTTTTGACCGGTTTAACATGCAGGGGATATATTTTGTGACAAGATTAAAGTCCAATGCCGTATATCGTGCGATAGAAGAAAATGAAATTCCTGATCATACGGATGCCGGGGTGATAAAAGACGAAATGATAAGCATTGATATAATAGAGAAAGGCGTGCGACAAAAAAGCATTCAATTGCGCCGAATCGCCTATTGGGATGAAGAAAATCAACGTTGCTTTGAATTTATCACCAATCTGATGGAAATGGATGCAGGACATGTGGCTTTGATTTACAAAAAACGATGGCAGATAGAACTATTGTTTAAACCCAAACTATTACGATTTTAAGCCATACAACCTATGCAAGTATTGTTCTGCCTGATTTCTATCTACTTTACCCTTCATTTTTTGTAAATACCTTCTCTTATCCTTATCCCACCTGTTTTCCACATCATACTGCTGATATTTTTTTCTTAAAATTATCCCGTTTTCCTTATTTTGTCATTATCTTTTACTATGAAAAAACAAAAAAAATCAACCCCATCCTCCTCCCGTTCCAAAACTCCACAAAAATCAAAAACCAAAAAATCCTCCAAAATCCCTAAATGGGCCCTTCAATTCAAAACAAAAGGAACCGAAATCCGCTCTATCAACGGATACCTTTACCTCTATCAAATCACCAGCAAACGCTCCAAAGAAAAAGGCGGAAGACCCGTTAAAATCACCCTCGGTTGTATCGGCCGCTTAACCAAAAACGGTATCATCAAAAGCAAACGCAGAAAAATGGAAGAAGCCCTCCAACACCTCTCCATCTATGAATATGGATTGTCTCATTGGCTCTTCCACCAAAACACCGACCTGCTTCAAGCCCTGCAATCCACTTTCCCCAACGAGTGGAAATATCTTTTGCTCTGCACCTATATGCGTTTGCTTCACCAGGCACCTATGAAAAACTATCCCCTTCACTATGCGTTTACTTACCTACAACACCTCCTTTCCATGCCCACCATCACTCCCCAAAAATGCAGTCAGATGCTTGAACAGGTGGGCATACAACGAAAAAAAATCGTAGCATTCTTTCAGAAACTAATGACAGATACCTCTAAACATCTTTTGATAGACATTACACATGTTTTTTCTCAATCCCAACAATTAGGATTGAATCAGAAAGGATACAACGCCCAATGGGAATTTCGTCCGCAAGTCAACTTTCTATGTTTGTATGGGTATGAGCAACAGATGCCATTGTATTACCGGGTGTTAAGCGGAGACATCAGCGATGTAAAGACACTGAAAAATGCCATTGCAGAAAGCGGCGTAAAACAATGTGTGGTGATAGGCGACAAAGGATTTAATTCAGAAGAGAACCGGAAGTATCTGGAAGAGGAGGGATTGCATTATGTGATGCCATTGAAGCGGGACTCGTCGCTGATAGAAGAAGACCGGCTAAGACAATCCGACAAACGGGAATGGACAGGTTTTTTTATTTATCAGGATCGACCCCTATGGTATTACCGGTATAAAAAAGATAACCGATGGATATATGTGTTTTTTGATGAGCATTTACGGGCAGAAGAGGTGCGGGATTATTTGCTACGGATAGAGAAACAATACGAAGGATACAACATAGAAAATTATCATTCTATCCAGCATCGTTTTGGGACGTTGGCTATTATTACCAATGTAGAGGAAGATGAAGGGAAGAAGATATATGAGATGTATAAGAGCCGGCATGCTATAGAGCAGATGTATGATGTGTTTAAGAATGTATTGGAAGCAGACAGGATGTATGTTCGGGACAAAGAGACATTGGAAGGATGGATGTTTGTGCATTATTTGGCGATGGTGTATTGGTACCGGATACAGAGGAAGTTGAAGGAAAAGAAGATGGAAAGCCAACACAGTCCGAAGGACATAATAGAGATGATGAGTAGGATACAGAGTATACAGATAGGAGAGGAGTGGAAAAGAGCCGGATATCCAAAGAAATATAAAGAGATATTAGAAAAATTGGAAATATGTATTGTCTAAAAATGGAAAAGTTTGGGTTTAAACTTCCAACATTGTTTCGCGACAATTCTATTATTTATTATGCCTATGAACATTTTATTAAGGCATACAATAATTTTGTTTTATAAACTCTTAAGTTCATTAGAAAGATGTTCAATAAGATATTTCATTTTAATTCCAGATTCTCCACGTGCATTTGGATGATATGTAATAATTATTTTTTTTAAATATTTTTTTATTTTTGGTTCTATTTTTGGTTCTATTTTTGGTTCTATACTTAAACTATCAATATTTAATGAATAGAGCGATTTCTCATCATCCCAATAATCGTCCACTTTGAGATTACTTTGTCCAAAAATATTTGAAAGTAAAGTATACCTTGCATCTAACCCCAAAAGCAATATTACATTTGGACGAAAGATTTCAACCTCTTCCAAAGTAACATTAAAATATTTATTTTCAATATCCCATGGTGCATTCTCAATCTTGTACACATTATTCCATATTACACTTACTTTTTTATTTAGGCGACATTTTAATAATTCCTGAATAGAATAAAAATAATTCCAAAATGTTTGGGCATATTTCCAATTACCTCCTCCAAAATAAAACTCTTCATAAAGATTCATTAAATCTTCTATTGTATCTTTGCTAATATCCTTAATTCCCCAAGTATTAGTTCTAATTCCAAAAATCATCATTTTAATATCTGATTGATTCCACGCCTTTTCAAATTCATCTGTTGTTGATAATAAATGCGGACAATGAATGTCGTCAGGATTATCCAACTTTCGAATTTTACTCTTTAAGTTTTTCCATTTACCAGAATAAAGGTTCCTTAAATTTTCTTTGATAGTTTTCATATTTATTTTTTGCGTAAATGTACATAAAATCATTCTATCATACATAAAGTAATGAAAAAATTTTATTTAACCCCAAACTTTTACGATTTTAAGCCATACAACCTATGCAAGTATTGTTCTGCCTGATTTCTATCTACTTTACCCTTCATTTTTTGTAAATACCTTCTCTTATCCTTATCCCACCTGTTTTCCACATCATACTGCTGATATTTTTTTCTTAAAATTATCCCGTTTCCCTTATTTTGTGCTTATCTTTATGTATTGTCTAAATAAACAATACTATGAAAAACAAAAAAATCAACTCAATCCTCCTCCCGTTCCAAAACTCCACAAAAATCAAAAACCAAAAAATCCTCCAAAATCCCTAAATGGGCCCTTCAATTCAAAACAAAAGGAACAGAAATCCGCTCTATCAACGGATACCTTTACCTCTACCAAATCACCAGCAAACGCTCCAAAGAAAAAGGTGGAAGACCCGTTAAAATCACCTTGGGTTGTATCGGCCGAATTACCAAAAACGGCATCATCAAAAGCAAACGCAGAAAACTGCAAGAAGCTCTCCAACACATCTCCGTTTATGAATATGGATTGTCTCAATGGCTCTTCCAGCACAACACCGACCTGCTTCAAGCCCTGCAATCCACTTTCCCCAACGAGTGGAAATATCTTCTGCTTTACACCTATATGCGGTTGCTCCATCAGGCACCTATGAAAAACTATCCCCTTCACTATGCTTTTACTTATCTTAAACACCTTCTTTCCATACCCACCATCACACCTCAAAAATGCAGTCAGATGCTTGAACAGATAGGCATACAACGAAAAAAAATCGTAGCATTTTTTCAGAAACTAATGACAGATAGCTCCCGGCATCTTTTGATAGACATTACCCATGTTTTTTCTCAATCCCAACAATTAGGGCTTAATCAGAAAGGATACAATGCCCAATGGCAATTTCGTCCGCAAATCAACTTTCTATGTTTATATGGGTATGAACAGCAAATGCCTTTGTATTATCGGGTGTTAAGCGGAGACATCAGCGATGTAAAGACCCTGAAAAATGCCATTGCAGAAAGCGGCGTAAAACAATGTGTGGTGATAGGCGACAAAGGATTTAATTCAGAAGAGAACCGGAAGTATCTGGAAGAGGAGGGATTGCATTATGTGATGCCATTGAAGCGGGACTCGTCGCTGATAGAAGAAGACCGGCTAAGACAATCCGACAAACGGGAATGGACAGGTTTTTTTATTTATCAGGATCGACCCATATGGTATTACCGGTATAAAAAAGATAACCGATGGATATATGTGTTTTTTGATGGAGCATCTGCAGGCAGAAGAGGAACGGGATTATTTGCTACGGATAGAGAAACAATACGAAGGATACAGCATAGAGAATTATCATTCTATCCAGCATCGTTTTGGGACGTTGGCTCATCATTACCAATGTAGAGGAAGAGGAAGGGAAGAAGATATATGAGATGTATAAGAGCCGGCATGCTATAGAGCAGATGTATGATGTGTTTAAGAATGTATTGGAAGCGGACAGGATGTATGTTCGGGACAAAGAGACATTGGAAGGATGGATGTTTGTGCATTATTTGGCGATGGTGTATTGGTACCGGATACAGAGGAAGTTGAAGGAAAAGAAGATGGAAAGCCAACACAGTCCGAAGGACATAATAGAGATGTTGAGTAGGATACAGAGTATACAGATAGGAGAGGAGTGGAAAAAAGCCGAATATCCAAAGAAATATAAAGAGATATTAGAGAAATTGGAAATATGTATTGTCTAAAAATGGAAAAGTTTGGGTTTAATCGTTGGTATTATGCAATGCTTTGGGGAGTTATGATTGCTGTGCATACTTTCTTTACATTTGCGTCGGCCAATATCATATTCTTTTCGTTTGTGCTAATTTTAGCAATGTATTATTTTAAGCATGTTCCCATTTCAGAATTGATAAAAATTTCTGCTTCGGGCATATTGACCTTTTGGGGGCTTTATGGATTGATGTATCTTGCTTTTGATTTT